>NC_008048.1:3155000-3345170 GCF_000013985.1 Sphingopyxis alaskensis RB2256
TACCGGCGCCGGCAAGCATCAGCACCGGCCCTTCGGTAGTGAGGACCGCCTGCCGCTGCGGCCCGTTCAGGCCGTGCAGATAGGGCGGGTCCGAAGGGTCGGGGCGGGGGAGGTCAGGCGTCGAGGCGGGGGGATGGGGCACGCGCGAACGATTAGGGAACGGCGCGCGGACTGTCCAGTGTGGGACGGGCAGCCTGACCCGCGGGCGCGGCTGAACCGATCCAGCATGGGGGCGAGGGCGATGTCGGCGCGACGTTCGTCGATCAAGGGACGATCCGATCCCGGTGGATCAGATATACAGCACGCCGCTCTATTTGCCCGGAAAACGGCAGTTCATGCGCCAACCGCGCGAACCGCCGGACATGACGGTGCGGTACTGCCCCTTCCCCATCGGCAGGTTTGTCGCGCTTCGCCCGGCTCTTTGGCGGCTTCGGTTGCGACGGGGGTGAGCGCCATGGCGACATATCCAGATTCGGGAGCGGCGTGTAGCAATGGCATAAAATCCATATAAAACAGATATTTATGATACTGCTACAAACCCTCTGCGAGAGGATTTTGGTGACCCCTACGGGAATCGAACCCGTGTTTCAGCCGTGAGAGGGCCGCGTCCTGACCGCTAGACGAAGGGGCCGCGTGGGTCGGATGTTTCGGGAGAATACGGGCCGACCGCCCGCTCCGCCGATGGTGACCCCTACGGGACTCGAACCCGTGTTTTCGCCGTGAAAGGGCGACGTCCTGGACCGCTAGACGAAGGGGCCGTCTGATCGGTGAAGCGGCGCCTTAGACGCGCCGTCCCGCGCGGTCAAGCGCGGGACGGTCGGTGCGGCGCAAAAATGTTGCGCACCCGCGCGCACGTCCGTGGTCAGTCGGCCCAGGCAGCATCCTCGAGGTGCAGCTCGGCGGCGGGGCGGCTGCCCCAGTCGTCGCGTTTTGCCCGGCCCGCGAGCCACAGCTTGCGTCCCCGCGCGCCGAGCAGGGTCTGGCCCAGCACCGTTTCGGCGCTGCGAAAGGCGACCGCCTTGAACCGCGCGCCATCGTCGCCCGCGACGATCAGGCGGACATGATCGGTGCCGACGATCCCCGATTCGACGATTCGCACCGGCCCCGTCGCGACGCGCGGCGCGGGCCAACCGGCGCCATAGGGGCCAGCGCTTTCGATCGCGTCGCACCAGAGCGGCGAGATCCCGCGCGGCGCGAGCACGGCGTCGATCAGCAGCGCACGCTCGCCGCTCGCGCGCTCGACATCGGCGGCGAGGCGGTCGCTCAAAAAGGCGCCAAGCGCATCGACCCGGTCGGCGGCCACCGTGAGTCCCGCCGCCATCGCATGGCCGCCGCCGGCGACGAGCAAGCCCGTTTCCTTGGCGGCGAGAATGGCTGCGCCCAGGTCGACGCCCGAAATCGAGCGCCCCGATCCCTTGCCGATACCGTCCGCGTCCACCGCGATCACGATCGCGGGGCGGTGCAACCGTTCCTTGAGCCGCCCGGCGACGATGCCGATCACGCCGGGGTGCCAGCCTTCGCCGGCGACAATCGCGACGGGCGCGTTGCCGCACGCGGCGCTCGCCGCCAGCGCCTCGTCGAGCACCGCCGCCTCGATCGTGCGGCGCTCCTCGTTGAGGCGGCACAGTTGCTGCGCGATATCGGCGGCTTCCTGCGGATCGTCGGTCGTGAGCAGGCGCACGCCGAGGTCCGACTTGCCGACGCGCCCGCCCGCGTTGATGCGCGGACCGAGCGCGAAGCCCATGTCGCTTGCGCCCGGCGGCCTGGTCAGCCGCGCCGCGTCCATCAGCGCGGCGAGGCCGATATTGCCGCGCCGCGCCATCACTTTCAGCCCCTGCGTCACCAGCGCGCGATTGAAGCCGGTGAGCCGCGCGACGTCGGCGACGGTGCCGAGTGCGACAAGGTCCAGAAGCTCGATCAGCGCGGGTTCCTCGCGGCCCGCAAAAAAGCCGCGCGCGCGCAATGTGCGAAGCAGCGCCGCGCCGAGCAGGAAGGCGACGCCGACCGCGGCGAGATTGCCGTGGACCGCTGCGTCGGGCGACTCGTCGAGCCGGTTGGGGTTCACCAGCGCAAGCGCGGCGGGCAGGCTGGTCGCGCATTGGTGATGGTCGACGACGATCACCTCGACGCCGGCGGCATTGGCTTCGGCGATCGCCTCGAACGCCTGTGCGCCGCAATCGACGGTGACGATAAGTTTCGACCCCGCCTCGCCGATCTTCACCAGCGCGGCGCCCGACGGGCCATAGCCTTCCATCAGACGGTCGGGGATATAGGCGCCGACAGTTGTGCCGAGCGCCCGCAGCAGGCGGACGAGCAGCGCGGCCGATGTCGCCCCGTCGACGTCATAATCGCCGAAGATCGTCACCGCCTCCCGGCGTTCGACGGCATCGGCGAGCCGCGCCGCGGCGGCATCCATGTCGCGGAACAGCGACGGGTCGGGCATGAAGCCGCGCAGGGTCGGGGTGCGCTGGCGATCGAGATCGTCGCGCGCCACCCCGCGCGCGAGCAGCAATTGCGTGACAAGGTCGTCGGGCGCGAGATTTTCCGCCGCCATGTCGGCGCTCGCACGCCGCCAGCGCCACGACTGGCCCGCGATCGAGCAGGTGATTCCCAGTGCCGCCTCGCTCATCGCCGACTCCGTGCGGCAAGGATCCGCGCGCGCAGCTTGCGCGCTGTCATCACCGGGATCGCCGGAATCTCGTGCGCCGCGAGCGCGCTGCCCCCCGGCACGCCGAACACCAGCGTCGCAAGGCCGAGCGGGCGCTGAATGAAATCGGTCTTGAGGTCGATGCTTTGCACCGAGGCGTGCGGGAGCAGCGTCGTGCGCGGCTTCCACCAGCCGCGACGGATGGCGAGTTGATCGCCAAGATCGGCCCAGCGATGGAAGCGCGCGCCAAAGAGCGACGCAGCGGCGATCAGCGCGCCCGCGACGATCCCCAGCGCGCCGAGCGGCTGGCCGAGCGCGGTCGCGACCAGTCCGCCGATTGCAGCGAACAGCGCGCCGATGAGCCCGCCGAGCGCGACGACACCGTGGCTCTGGTGCCAGCCGGCGGCCTCGTCGGGCCGTGCGATGCCGACTTCGGCGAGGATCGGGTCGATTTCGGCGAAGCGACCAAAGGGGACGATCTGATGGTCGCGCTCCTTCTCGCCATCGCTCGCGAGGCTCTGGAGCCTCAGTTCGTGCCAGCCGAACCGGCGACGAAACCAGCCGGTGATCAGGATCGCCGCCTGCACGCGCCGGATGGGCAGCGCGACATCGGTGCGCGTCGTCAAACCCCGCGTGCGGCGCAGCGTACGCGGCTCGCGCGTCAGGCGGAAGTTCCAGTTGGCGAACATCATCGTCGCGATGCCGCTTGCAAAGCCGATGAGGAGCAACGACGCCGCCGCGCCGATCCCCGCGACCCAGCGATGCGCGAGCAGCCATTGGTCGAGCCCGTAATCCTCGGCAAGTTCGATCCAGTCCATCGGGTTGAAGATGTTGAAATCGAAAGGCAGCAGCCCGTCGAAAAACTGCATCGCGGCGCCGACAACGGCGAGCGCGGCGAGCGAGAAATTGAACAGTCCGGCGATCAGCAGCCGCCACGGCCCCATCGTGAAGAGCAGCCGATCCTCGTCGGCGACCGCGCTTTCCAGTGCAGCATCGGTGGCCGCCGCGACCGTGCCGCTGCGGTGCGCGCGGATCGTCGCGCGCAGCGCCTGCGCCGCGTCCAGCCCGATCGAATCGAGATGGGCGTCATTCTCCTGACCGCCCGCCCCCGTTTCAAATCCGACCTTGGCGATGCCGAGCGCGCGCGCGACGAGGCCCTGTTCGATGCTGACGTCCTGGATGCGGTCGAAGGGGATGGTCCGGTGCTGGCGCGCGAAGACGCCGCTTTCGATCAGCACCTCGTCGTCGCCGACAAGGAACCGGAAGCGCAGCCACTGGAACCAGGCGGCGGTGAGCGAAATGAGCAGGAAGGCCAGAACCGCGGGGACGATCCACCGCCAGTTGCCGGTAAAGCCCAGCGCCGCGACCGCGGGCAGCAGGTTGAGCGATTTGGGACCCAGCCCGGCGATGGCGAGCGCGAGCGTCGCGGGATGCAGTCGCTGCCACTCCGTCGCTTCGCGGGTTCGGGGAAACGCGGTCGCGGCCTCGGTCATGCAAAATCGGTCTGGATATGGCGGCGGATCGTCTCGCGCATCGCGGCGGCCAAATCGGCTGGCAGGCCGGGCAGCGTGACCGTGCTGTTGTGCGTGCCCGACGTGTGGACGATCAGGTGCGACAGGCCGAACCAGCGTTCGATCGGCCCCTGCCCGACGTCGATATGCTGGACGCGCACGAAGGGGACGATCGTGTCGGTGCGAAACAGCCATCCGCGCGCGACGCGCAGCTGCCCGTCGCCGATCCGGTAGCCCCAGCGCGCGACGCGGCGCGAGGGAAAGGTGAGGATCGTGACGATCGCCACGAGCCACGCCAGCGCGGTGAGCAGGCCATAGGGGCCCTCGACATGCCGGATCAGCAGATAGTCGAAGACGCTCGCACCGATCGCGAGCGGGATCAGGTTGAGCGTGGTCGCGATGCGCAGCACCTTGGTATAGGCCGGATCGACGGGATCGAGCCCCTCCGCCGCGTTGAGCGCCTCGGCGTCGAACGGATCGGTCGGGTGCGCGGCGGGGGTGTCGGTCATGCGCCTTCGTTAGCGGGTCATGCCCTTACGGCACAACTATATTGAAGCGCGGGTCGGCGGGCGGGTGAAGCGCGAACCACGACAGGAAGGCCATGCGGTCCCCCTCGATGCGAATGGCGCCCGACTGCATCAGCGCGGGAAACTGCGCCTGCCCCAGCATCACATCGTCGAGCGTCTTGCGGTTGATGGTGATCGTTGCGGTCGGCGCGGGGTCGGTCACGCCATGGCGCGGGAACTCGACCCCGCCGCCGACGACGACCGCGACGCTCTCCCGGCTGTCGGGCAGTATGAACTGGAACGTGCCGTTGAGCGCCGCGCCCTTCGCCGCATCGAAGCGCGTCGCGAGCGCATCGAAAAAGACCGCGGTGGGGATCGCGCTGACGAAAGATCGGCTCTGCCCGTTGCGTGTCGCCGCTTCGACGGCATTGCCGCGCAGGCTCGCCGCGGCGGCGAGATAATAGTTGCGCCAGGCCCCCGATTCGGCCTGATAGCCGAGCTGGTCATAGGCCGAGGCGAGCGCGTCGCGCGCCGCGCGATTGCCGGGTTCGGCAAAGACGAGCTTGTTCAGCAGTTCCGCCGCCCAGCGATAGTCCCCCGATGCAATCGCCGCGCGCCCTGCTGCCAGCAGCTTGTCGGCGCCGCCCGCCAGCGCGACATATTTGGGTGCCGATTGTTCGGGGGGCAGCGGGTTGAAATTGGCGGGATTGCCGTCCCACCAGCCGAAATAGCGCTGATAGACCGCCTTCATGTCGTGATTGAGCGTGCCATAATAGCCGCGCGTCGAAAAATCGGACGCCTGCACCGGCGCTTCGACCGTCGCGTCGGCCAGCTCATGCAGCGTCGCGCCGCGATTTGCGAGGAACAAAGTGCGGTCGTGGACATAGCGATAGGCGTCGCGCTGGTTCGCGAGCAAGGCGCGCACCTCGTCCGCGCCCCACGTCGGCCAGTGGTGCGACGCCAGCGTGACCTCGGCCACCCCGCCCCATTTCAGCAGCATCGCGTCGATCAGCTTTGACCAGCGCAGCGCGTCGCGCACCTGCGCCCCGCGCAGCGTCAATATATTGTGCAGGTTGTGCGTCACCACTTCGGTCGTGTGCAGCGTCTTGTATGCGGGGATGTAGAAGACGAACTCCGACGGCGCCTCGGTGCCGCCCGCGTCGAGAAAGTCGAACGCCAGCCCGTCGATGGTCAGTGTGCCGCCCTCGGCGCCCACCGTCTCGGTCGGCTCCATATAACCGATCGTCCCCGACGACAATTTGGGGCCCAGCCCGGTATCGACCTGTCCCCGCGGCCCCGGCGGCAGGATCGCCCCGAACATGTAAAGCGCACGCCGCCCCATCGCGGCGCCCGCGAGGACATTTTCCGACGTCGCTTCTTCGGAAAAACCGTGCGGCGCGATGATGCGGATGTTTTGGCGCGCGACCTGTTCGGGGGTCACGATGCCGCCGACGCCGCCGAAATGGTCGCTGTGACTGTGACTGAAGATTATGGCCTTGATCGGGCGTCGGCCTTCTTTAGCTTCGATCGTGTCGGCAAACAGCTTCCAGCTCGCCGCCGCGGCTTCCTCCGACAAAAGCGGATCGACGACGATCCAGCCGGTCCTGCCGTGGATCACCGTCATGACCGATATGTCATAGCCGCGCAGCTGCCAGATCTTGCCCGGCACCACCTCGAACAGCCCATGGACGGCGTTGAGCCGCGCCTGCCGCCACAAGGAGGGGTTCACCGTATCGGGCGCCTCGCGCGCCTCCAGAAAGGCATAGGGCCGCCGGTCCCAGATGACGGCGCCGTCCTTGCCGGTAATCACCCCGCCGGGAATCTCGGCGAGCTTGCCGCGCGTCGCATTCGCCTCGTCGCGCGGATCGTCGAGCGGCAGGCGCCCCGCAAGCTCGGCCTGTGCGGTGCGCGTCGCTTCGCTCGCGGCATCCTGTGCCGGCGCGGGCAGCGGCAGGCATCCTGCGATCAACAGGGTCGTCAGTCGGCGCATTTGGTTCCTCCCCCTTTTTCGCGCAGCTTGCGCCGCGCCGCCGCGCTTGGCAAGCAGGGGCGATGGACGATGTGCCGCCCCTGCTGATCGCATGGCACAGCCGCACCGGCGGCAGCGAGGCGCTCGCCAGGGCCGCGGCCGAAGGGGCGGGCGGGGCGGCGCTGCGCGTCGCGGCGGCCGATGTCACCCCCGATATGCTGCTCGCGGCGGCGGGCTATCTGTTCGTAGGCCCCGAAAATCTCGCCGCGCTGTCGGGCGCGATGAAGGAGATGTTCGACCGCGCCTATTATCCCTGCCTCGGCCGGATCGAAGGCCGCCCCTACGCGACGATCATCTGCGCAGGATCCGATGGCGAAAATGCGCAGCGCCAGCTCGACCGCATCGCGACCGGCTGGCGGCTGCGACGCGTCGCCGACCCGGTGATCGTCAACACCGACGCGCAGACGCCCGAGGCCATTCTGGCGCCCAAGACGATCGCGCCGGAGCGCCTCGCCGAAGCGCGCGACCTCGGCGCCGCGCTCGCCGAAGGACTGGCGGCGGGCATTTTCTGATCGCGCGACGATAGCCCCGACTTCTCTTTGATCGTCATCCCGGCGAAGGCCGGGATCTCGCCGCTGCGTTGATCACCAAGGGCGAGATTCCGGCCTTCGCCGGAATGACGAAATAGGGGAAGAATTATCGAGCGCGGGCGGCCTGGTGCGCGATGTCGGTCATCAGCTTGCGAAACAGCACCGCGCCCGGGGTCCCCGACGCTTTCAGCGCGCGCTCGCAGTCGAGCAGGCGGCTCATCAGGCGCGCGATGCGCAGCGAATCCCAGATGTGCAGCTGCGCCGTCACCGCGTCGCGCTCTTTCCAGAACACGCCGCTACTGCGCGCCGACACGACGGTCGCGGGGTGCGCGCCGCCGTCGACCTCGGCGCGCAGCCGCGCGAGCTGCACCGCGCGGATCGCCAGCGCGCGGATGATGCGGATTTCGGCGACGCCAACCGCGGCGGCGGTCGCAAGCATGTCGGGCAGCTCGCGCACCTTGCCCCCCAGCGCGACGTTGATGCACGCGCTGACATCCTCCTCGTGCGTCGCGGCGCCCAGCGCGGCGATGTCGGCGGCGGTCACCTGCCGCTGCCGGTCGGCGCCCGCGTCGAGATAGAGCGCGATCTTCTCGATCTCGCGGCGCATCAGCGCCTGATCGCCCGACACCAGATCGACGAGCAATTGCGCCTCGGCATTGGCGAGGCGAAGCCCCTGGTCCTGCGCCGCCGCCATCGCGATGCCGACGAGCGCGCGGCGGTCGGGCTGGTAACAGATGGCGGCAACGGCATGATCCGATCCCTCGACCAGCTTCACCAGCTTTGACTTGGCGGTGACCGATGCGCCGGTCGCGATCACCGGGTTGATCGCGGTTTCGGCGGCAAGCAGCGCCTCGACCGCGGCGAGGCTGTCGTCGCCGCCGCCCGAAAGGTCGACGCGGATCAGCCGGTTGGGCGCGAAGAGCGACATCGACGCTGCCTCGACGGCGAGCAGCGACGGGTCTTGCGCGAGTTGTCCGTTCGTCAGGTCGAGCCGCTCGGCCTCCTTGCCCGCAAGGCCGACCAGATGGGTCGCGACCGCGTCCATCGTCGCTTCGTCGGGTCCGGTGAGCAGGATGAGGCGAACCGCGGGGTCGAGGCGCGTCTGGCGTTCGAGGTCCGTGGGCTTGACGCTCTTCATTGCCCGGCGGGGCTGGGAGTGGGGGTGGCGGCACCCTGACCGCCGCCGCGGTTCGCATAGACGGCAAGCCGCGAGACGATCTGGTCGGCGATCCCCGAAGCGAGCCGTTCGAGCGCGGTCGATTCGGCGGCGATCGTCGCATATTCGCTGCCGACGACGTCGATGCCCGCGTCCTGCGCGGCGGTCGCGTCGAGCAGCACCTCGCCCGTCGCGGCCTCGATGAGCTGATAGCGCGCGCGTAACGTGCGCCGCTCGCGCGTCACGGCATCGTCGGCGCGCACGCCAAAGCCGGTGATCGAATCCTCGAGCCGCACATCGAGGCGCAGCCGCTTGCCCGCGCCGTCGCCGCCCTGCGTCGCCTGCAACCGGTCGCGCAGCGCGTTGCGGACAAGCCAGCCCTCATGGCCCGCGATCGGCGCGACATCGACGTCGGCGAGCACCTGTGCCACCGCGCCGCCGCTGCCATTGGCATAGAGGGGGCGCAGGCCGCAGCCGCCGATGGTCAGCGAGGCGGCGGCGAGGGCGGAGAGGAGGAGCGTGCGCATATCTTCAACCTGACCTAGATATCCGTTCGTGTCGAGCGAAGTCGAGACACGCTGGCGCCGTGCCCAGCGCATCTCGACTTCGCTCGATGCGAACGGAGGTGGAAGTCACAGGTTCCGACCACCGTTCGGTCAGGGAAGGATATTGACGAGCCGGTCGGGCACGACAATCACCTTCTTCGGCGCCGCGCCGCCGAGCAGTTCGACGATGCGCGGGCGCGCCAGCGCCGCGGCTTCGAGCGCCGCCTTGTCGGCGCCCTTGGCCACCGTCATCGTATCGCGCAGCTTGCCGGCCATCTGGATCGCGATCGTCACCTCGTCATCGATCAGCAGCGCGGGATCGGCGGCGGGCCAGGCGGCATCGGCGACCATCGGTGTCGTGCGCTGGCTTGCCGGGAGCGCCGTCCAGGCCTCTTCGGCAAGGTGCGGCATCATCGGCGCGACGAGCAGGATCAGCTTGGCGCACGCCTCGGCGCGCGTCGCCGAAGGTTTCGCCTTCTCGATCTCGTTGGCGAGCGCGTGGATTTTCGCCACCGCCTTGTTGAAGCCGAGCGCCTCGATGTCGGCGGCGACCCCCGCGATCGTCTGATGCAGTTTGCGCGCGAGGCCCTTGTCCTCGCCGCCGTCGCCGACATTCTCGGTCTCACCGAACAGCCGCCACAGCCGCTGGACAAAGCGCCACGCGCCCTCGATCCCCGCCTCGCTCCATGGCAGGTCGCGCTCGGGCGGACTGTCCGAGAGCATGAACCAGCGCACGGCGTCGGCGCCATATTGGTCGAGGATGGCGTCGGGATCGACGACATTCTTCTTCGACTTCGACATCTTGATGACGCGGCCGACCTCGACCGGCGCGCCGTCGGCGATCAGCGTCGCGCCGTCGGCGCCGCGCTCGACCTCGTCGGGGGTGAAATAGAGCGGTGGCAGGCCTTCCCCCTGCGGCCGGCTATAGGTTTCGTGCGTCACCATCCCCTGCGTGAACAGGCTCGCGAAGGGTTCCTCGATGTCGATCATGCCGAGCTTGTTCAGCGCGCGCGTCCAGAAGCGCGCATAGAGCAGGTGGAGGATCGCATGTTCGATGCCGCCGATATATTGGTCGACCGGCAGCCAGCGGCGGATCACCTCCGGGTCGAACGGCTTGTCCGTCGGCGCCGAGGCGAAGCGCAGGAAATACCAGCTCGAATCGACGAAGGTGTCGAGCGTGTCGGTTTCGCGCAGCGCCGCACCCTCGCAGATCGGACAGGCAACATGCTTCCACGTCGGATGACGGTCGAGCGGATTGCCGGGGACCGAAAAATCGACATCGTCGGGCAGGGTGACGGGAAGTTGGCTCTTGGGCACCGGCACCGTCCCGCAAGCGGCGCAGTGGATGAAGGGGATGGGCGTGCCCCAATAGCGCTGGCGCGACACGCCCCAGTCGCGCAGGCGCCAGACGGTCGTGCCCTTGCCCCAGCCTTCATGCTCGGCGCGGGTGATGACCGCCGCCTTCGCCTCGTCGATGCTCATCCCGTCGAGGAAGTGGCTGTTCACCAGCTTGCCGGGGCCGGTATAGGCTTCGCTGCCGGTGAAATGCTGCGCCGTCTCGTCACCGTCGGCGATCACGCGGTGGACGGGCAGCTCATATTTATGCGCGAAATCGAGGTCGCGCTGGTCGTGCGCGGGGCAACCGAAGATCGCGCCGGTGCCATAATCCATCAGCACATAATTGACGACCCAGACGGGCAGGTGCCAGTCGGGATCGAGCGGATGCTCGACCGCCAGTCCGGTGTCGAAACCCAGCTTCTCGGCGGTTTCGAGCTGCTCGGCCGATGTGCCCTGGCGGCGGCACTCGGCGATGAACGCCGCCAGTTCGGGCGAATCCTTCGCCAGCTTCTCCGCGAGCGGATGGTCGGGCGAAATCGCGGCGAAGCTCGCGCCGTAAAGCGTGTCGGGGCGCGTCGTGAAAACGGCGAAGGCCGGCGCGCCGCCGGCGAACTTGAAGGAAAACTCCAGCCCCTGCGACTTGCCGATCCAGTTTTCCTGCATCAGCCGCACCTTGTCGGGCCATTTGTCGAGGCTGCCCAGCCCTTCGAGCAGTTCGTCGGCAAAGTCGGTGATCTTGAGGAACCACTGCGACAGCTTTTTCTTTTCGACGAGGGCGCCCGAGCGCCAGCCGCGGCCGTCGATCACCTGCTCGTTCGCGAGCACGGTCATGTCGACGGGGTCCCAGTTGACGTAGCTTTCCTTGCGATAGACCAGCCCAGCGGCATGGAGGTCGAGGAAAAGCGCCTGTTCCTGCCCGTAATAATCGGGTTCGCACGTCGCAAGCTCGCGGCTCCAGTCGATCGCGAGGCCAAGGCGCTTCAACTGCGCACGCATCGCGTCGATATTGGCGCGCGTCCAGCCGCCCGGATGGACGCCCTTTTCCATCGCCGCATTTTCCGCCGGCATCCCGAAGGCGTCCCAGCCCATCGGGTGCAGCACGTCGTGCCCGGTCATCCGCTTGAACCGCGCGAGCACGTCGCCCATCGCATAGTTGCGGACATGCCCCATATGGATGCGCCCCGATGGATAGGGGAACATCTCGAGGATATAGGCCTTCGGTTTTTGGCCGCTATCGGTCGTGGCAAAGCTGTTCGCCGCCTCCCATGCCTTTTGCCAGCGGGCGTCGGCGGCGAGGGCGCCAAAGCGCGTTTCGCGGGTCATGTGTCGGCTACCCCGTTCGTCTGTCTGGGCGAGCGCGCGTTCGCGCCGCCGGATTAGTCCCTGATGGCGCTGCGGCGCAGGTCGCGCGCGCGGGTGAGGATGATTTCCTCAAGCTTCTGCACCGTTGCCGCCTGCACCGGCGCATCGACCCAGGTGCCGCCCTGCGACACCTGGCGCGACGCTGCAACGCGCAGCGCGTCGGCGCGCAGGTCCTGGTCGAGGATCGACACGGTTACTTTCATCCGCTCGCCGGGGTTCGACGGGTTGGCATACCAGTCGGTGATGACGACGCCGCCCGCCGAATCGGCCTGGAGCAGAGGCATGAAGGACAGCGCGTCGAGCGAGGCGCGCCACAAATAGCTGTTCACGCCGATCGTCGTCACCTGGCTGGCGGCAAGGTCGGCGCGCGGCCGGTCGTTGTTCGCACAGGCCGCAAGGCCAAGCGCCGCAAGCCCGGTCAGCGCAAGCGAGGCCGCACGGCGGGCGGGGCTGACGGGGACGGAAAGCTGGAACATGCCGATACACCTTATCTCTTGGGCATGGGACGGCTCGCAAACCGCCCCATGCATACGGAATTGCCAGCGTCTCTATCGCCCTTGCCGCCGTCCGGCAAGCGCGGCAATTTGCGCTCCGTCGCCGTTCAGCTTCGGGTCAGCCAGCGCGTCCGGTGTGACGAATGCGCAACAATTTTTGGCGAAATGCTCCTCGGCCACGATAATATGACCCGAATCACTGGAAATGTTACACCAACGGGCCTATCTGACGAGTCGATCGGGGTTGGAGTCGCAGAATGATGGCGCGCACATCGCGACATTTTTGGAAAGCAGGGCTCACCGCTTTGGCGGTGGGATCGCTTGCGCTCCCGCCCGCGCTCGCGGCGATGTCGAGCAGCGACCGGCTGCGCGACACCGCGCTTTCGGAAACCCTGCTCGGCCAGTTCACGCCTGCATCGGGCGACGAACGGCTGATCGCGCGTTACAACAGGATGTCGGCCGAACAGCGCCGCAATTTCAGCTTCACCCCCGCGCTCACCGACGAGGGACGCAAGAATCGCGCGATCACCGTCGTGATCCGCGCGCGCGACGATGCGTCGAGCGCGGCGCGCACCGCGGGGCTGGCGGCGAGCCGCACCGCGCCCGTGGCGATCGCCCCGGTGAAATATGATCTCGGCGCATCGGTCGGATTCGAAAAATTCGTCACACCGTCGCTGCCGCGCGGCAGCGACCTGCGCAACCTGCCGGTCGCCAAGGCACCCGAACAGGCCGAGAAAAAGTCGCGCTTCGCCACGCGCATGGTCAACCGCCCAAGCGACCCAAGCGGAGCGACCGATCGCGTCACCGCTCCCGGCGAAGCGTCCGCCGTGGATGTCGTCACCAGCTATCGCCTGACGAAGAATATCGATGTCACCGCCGGTGTGCGGTACAAGGCCGACGACCGCTTCGAACCGCTGACCGATTCGCGGCGCGACAGCCAGGCGGTCTATGTCGGGACGGCGTTCCGTTTCTGACGCAGTCGGCGTTTCGCCGGTTTTTCATCCCACGCATCGATCGCTGCCCAGCCGGCCGCGATGCCGCTCGCGCGATTGAGCCGACGCGCGCGCGCGCGCGTCATGCCGCCGAGCGCGATCGGCTGGCCGCCGGCAAGCCGCGCGAGGCGCAGCCAGGCCGCTTGCCCCAGTGCGGGCGCGCCAGGGTGCGAGCGCGTCGGATGGAGCGGGGACACGAAGGCGGCGTGCGCACCCACGCGCCGTGCGCGCCGCGCCTCGCGCGCGTCATGGACGGGCAGGGTGAGGATCAGCCCCAGTGCTTGCGCGCGCCGGGCCTGATGCAAATCGCGCTGGCGCAGATATACGCCGTCGGCGCCCCAGCGCCGCGCGATTGCGGGCGTTCCGGCGAGCAGCACGGTCAGGCGGCGCGCCCGGCCCAAGCGCATCAGCCGCCGCAGTAGCCGCCAGCGGGCGCCCGGCGGCCGGCTGTCGTGGCGCAGCACGATCCCGCTTCCGGGCGGGAGCCGTGCCGCGAGCTTCCGCAAGCCGGTCCGTGCCCGTTCGTCGCTGAACAGCCAGACGCCCGGAACTTTGGAGGGTGGAGGGTGGCGCGCGCGCATCGCCCTTCCTATAGGCGCGTCGCGAGCGCACGCAACGCGCCGATGGGAATGAGACGATGAACGAAGCAGCAGACCGGCTGGCCGAGGTGCAGGGCCATATCGCCGACGCGGCGCGCCGTGCGCGGCGCCGGCCCGACGAGATTTGCCTGATCGCGGTGTCGAAGACGCACGATGCCGACGCCATCCGTCCACTGATCGTCGCGGGCCAGCGCCATTTCGGCGAGAATCGCGTGCAGGAAGCCACGGCGAAATGGCCCGCGCTGCGCGCCGAACTGCCCGACGTCGTGTTGCACCTGATCGGCCGGCTGCAATCGAACAAGGCCGAAGAGGCGGTCGCCTTGTTCGACGCGATCCACTCGGTCGACCGCTCGTCGCTCGTGCAGGCGCTCGCCAAAGCCTGCGAAAAGACGGGCAAGCGGCCGCAACTGTTCGTGCAGGTCAATATCGGCAACGAAGAGCAAAAGGGCGGCTGCCCGGTCGCCGACCTTCCCGCATTATTGGCCGAAGCAACGGCGGCAGGTCTCCAGATCGCCGGCCTGATGGCGATCCCGCCCGCGGATATCGAACCCGCGCCCTTCTTTGCTCTGCTCGACGAACTCGCCGCGCGCCACGCGCTGCCGCTCCGCTCGATGGGGATGAGCGGCGATTATGAAACCGCGGTGATGCTGGGCGCGACGCATGTGCGCGTTGGCACGGCGCTGTTCGGCGCGCGGGACTGACCGATTAGCCGGGACCGGTTGCGACCAGAAACTGCCCTAGGGTCAGGACCCATTAATTACCCGTTCGAGGTTTGAGGCGATTTTGCTCGGGGCGAGGAGGAAAGGCGTAGGAATATGGATATATTTCAAGACTTTTCGACGCTGCCATGGGCAAAATCGGTCAAATCCCGAAGGGACGCCGAAATGGCTTCGATCTCGGACCTTCGCGGCCTTGCGGGTAGCGATGCTACCCGCTGCACCCGCCAAGGCCCGATATCTTCGCCATTTCGACGCCTCGAACGGGTAATTAATGGGTCCTGACCCTAGCATGGTTGCCCGCGCGATGCGCCTGTGACACGACCTCGCCATGCGCCTCCCCGCCCCCTTTGCCGACTGGTTCGCTGCGCGGGGATGGCGGCTGCGGCGCCATCAGGCCGATATGCTCGCCGCGGCCGGGCGCGGCGATCATGCGCTGCTCGTCGCGGCGACGGGCGCGGGCAAGACGCTTGCGGGTTTCCTGCCCAGCCTCGTCGATCTTGCGGCGCGTCCCTCCGACCGGCTGCACACCCTCTATGTCTCGCCGCTGAAGGCCCTGGCCGCCGACGTCGAACGCAATCTGCTGGGGCCGATCGCCGACATGGGGCTGGGCATCAGCGTCGAGAGCCGCAGCGGCGACACGTCGTCCGACAAAAAGGCGCGCCAACGCAGCCGCCCGCCCAACATCTTGCTCACCACCCCCGAATCGCTCTCGCTTCTGCTGTCCTGGCCTGACAGCTTCACCATGTTCGCCGACCTCAAGACCGTGGTGATCGACGAGATTCACGCCTTCGCGCCCGGCAAACGCGGCGATTTGCTGAGCCTTGCGCTGGCGCGGCTCCAGAAAATCGCCCCGGATCTACGCCGCGTCGGCCTGTCGGCGACGATCGCCGACCCCGATCAATATCGCGCCTGGCTCGCGCCCGACGCCGATGCGGACAAGGTCGCGCTCGTCGCGGGCGAGGCGGGCGCCGATCCCGCCATTTCCATCCTGCTGCCCGAAGGCGCGGTGCCCTGGGCGGGCCATTCGGGGCGCTGGGCGGTGCATCAGGTGATGGCGGAGGTCGCGAAAAACCGGACGACGATCATCTTCTGCAACACGCGCGGGCTTGCCGAGCTGATCTTTCAGGAATTGTGGAAGGTCAACGACCTGTCGCTTCCCATCGCGATCCACCACGGCAGCCTCGACCGCGAGGCGCGCCAGCGCGCGGAAGCGGCGATGGCCGAAGGGCGGCTGCGCGCGCTCGTCGCGACCTCCAGCCTCGACCTGGGGCTCGACTGGGGCGATGTCGATTGCGTGATCCAGATGGGCGCCCCCAAGGGGGCGTCGCGGCTGCTTCAGCGCATCGGCCGCGCCAATCACCGCCTCGACGAGCCGAGCCGCGCGCTGATCGTGCCCGGCAACCGCTTCGAATATCTCGAGGCGCGCGCAGCATTGGACGCGGTCGAGGCCGGGGAGCGCGATGCCGACCGCTTCCGCCCCGGTGCGCTCGACGTGCTCGCGCAGCATGTGATGGCGCTCGCCTGCGCGGCTCCGTTTCAGGAGGAGGCGCTGCTCGCCGAGATCCGCGGCGCGACGCCCTATCGCTGGATCGACGCCGACGTCTTTGCCCGCCTCCTCGGCTTCGTGCGCGACGGCGGCTATGCGCTCAAAAGCTATGACCGCTTCCTCCGCCTCGCACCCGACGGGCCCCAGGGCCCCGATCGCGGGTGGCGCATCGCGCACCCGCGGCTCGCGGCGCAGCACCGGCTGAACGCCGGGATCATCGTTGACGCGCCGACGCTCGACGTGCGTTTCAAGAACGGCCGTCGGCTGGGTAGCGTCGAGGAATATTTCGCGAGCACTTTGGTTCCGGGCGACACTTTTGCCTTCGCGGGCCTGAGCCTCGAGGTCGAGTCGATCCGCGACTCCGACCTGATCGTGCGCGCGACGACGCGGCCCGCGCGCATTCCGTCCTATATGGGCGCGCGCATGGCGCTCTCGACGCGGCTCGCCGACCGGGTGCGCGGCTTCCTCGCCGACCCCGCGAGCTGGTCGCGCTTCCCCGCTGATGTGCGCTTCTGGCTGGAGATGCAGCAATTGCGCTCGGCGCTGCCGCGTGCGGGCGAATTGCTCGTCGAAAGCTTCCCGCACGAAGGGCTGCACTATCTGGTCGCCTATCCGTTCGAGGGATGGAATGCGCACCAGTCGCTGGGCATGCTCGTCACCAAGCGGATGGACCGTGCGGGGTTGCAGCCGATGGGGTTCGTCGCCTCCGACTATGCGCTGGCGATCTGGTCGCTGCGGCCCGTGACCGCTCCCGAAAGGCTGTTCGACGCCGAAATCCTCTCGGACGAGTTTGTCGAATGGGTCGAAAACTCGCATCTTCTGAAGCGCGCCTTTCGCGAGGTGGCGGTGATCGGCGGACTGATCGCGCGCCAGCATCCGGGCAAGCGCAAGACGGGCAAGCAGGTCACCTTTTCGACCGACCTCATCTTCGACGTGCTCCGCAAATATGAGCCCGACCATCTGCTGCTGGAAGCGGCCTGGGCCGATGCGCGCGCGCGTTTGACCGACGTCGGGCGGCTGGGCGACCTGCTCGACCGCGCGGCGGGGACGATGCGGCATGTGACGCTCGATCGCATCAGCCCGCTTGCAATTCCGGTGCTCGTGCTGATCGGCCGCGAAAGCGTCGCGGCGTCCGACCTCGACGATGCGCTGCTCGGCGAGCTCGCCGACACGCTCGCCCGCACCGCGATGCGGGCGGATTGACGCGCCGGAGACGCCGGGCGTTTCGCTTGCCGACGACCGCGATGAGGCGTAGGCTGCGACAAAATATGGAAAGAGGATGCCAGCGATGACCCGTTCCGTCCGACGGCCCATCCTTGCGGCGCTGCTCGCCGCGGCCGCGCCGCTGCTGCTCGGCGCAACGCCTTCTCCCGCGACGCCGCCTTCTCCCGCGGCGACGCCCGGCCCGGCGGCCGAAACCGGCGCGCCGCCGGTCGGGGTCGTGCCTTTCATCGAACCCTTCGACCTCGACGCGACGCGGCGCATGGCGGTTCAGGTCATGATCGACGGCAAGGGCCCCTTTTCCTTTCTCGTCGACACCGGCGCCGAACGCACGGTGATCGCGCGCGAACTCGCCGACCGGCTGGGGCTTGTCGAGGGCGAAAAGTTGCGGATGGCGACGATCGGCGGATCGGCGACGGTGCCGAGCTATCATGTCGCGGCGCTCCAGATGACCAGGCTGCATCTGGCCAAGGTCAATGCCCCGGCGTTTCACGGCCGCCATATCGGCGCGGCGGGGCTGATCGGCGTCGATATGCTCGAGGAACGACGCGTGCTCATCGATTTCCGCGACGAGACGATGGAGATATTGGAAACGCGCAAGCGCGCGCGGCCCGTGATCCGCGACGATGACGCCATCGTCGTCACGGCGCGCAATTCGGCGGGGCGGCTGATCCTGTCCGACGCGCGGCTGAACGGCCGGCGCATCGACGTCATCGTCGACACCGGCGCCCAAACCAGCGTCGGCAACCTCGCTTTGCAGCGGCTGGTGGCCGAAAAGCGCGCGAACCGGCTGCCCTTCCTGCCGACGACCCTCGCCGCGGTGACAGGTGAGGACGTGCAGGCGACGCGCACCGCGATCAAGCGCATCGTCATCAACGGCATGGACATCAACGATCTTCCCGTCAGCTTCGCCGACAGTCAGGCGTTCCGCGCGCTCGGGCTCGATGAGCGCCCGGCGTTGCTCCTCGGCATGGACAGCCTGTCGCTGTTCGACCGGATCGAGATCGACTTTCCGAACAAGCGCGTCGTCTTCGACCTGCCCGAACGCGCGCACCGCAATGCGGGGCAGCGCTTCGCGGCGAATGGGGGCGCGTTCGGGGGGTAGTCGCTTGCCGTGGCGTGGGGGCATTGCCATAGGAAGCGAATGTCCGCCGCCGCGCCCTTCGACTTTGCGGGCCAGCATTTTCAGATGCTGGCCGAAAACGCCTTGTTCTGGCCGCGCCACGGCGCGCTGATCGTCGCCGACCTGCACCTCGAAAAGGCGAGCTGGTATGCGGCCCGCGGCCAGCCGCTGCCACCCTATGACAGCCACGACACGCTCGACCGGCTCGCCGCGCTTGGCGCGCGCACCGGCGCGCGCGCGATCTGGTGCCTCGGCGACAGTTTCCACGACCGCGATGCCGCCGCGCGCATCGTCCCCGCCGTTGCCGACCGGCTCGCCCGACAGGCGCGATCGGCGGCGCTCGTCTGGATCGCGGGCAATCACGACGGGCTCAGCGCGGGCGCGTGGGGCGGCACGGTCGCCGACCAACTGCTGGTCGACGGCATCGTCTTTCGCCACCAGGCCGAACGGGGCGAGAGGCGGCCCGAAATATCGGGGCATTTCCATCCCAAATTGTGCAGCCATATCCGTGGCCGTCGCGTTGCGCGCGCCTGTTTCGTCGGCGACGAGCGGCGGCTGATCCTTCCAGCCTTTGGCAGTTTCGCGGGTGGATTGGCGGCGGATGACCCGGCCATCGCCGCCAATTTCGGCGGCCCCTATCGGGCGATGCTCGTGGCAGGCGGGCGACGGCTCGATTTCCCCTGTCCCGGCCACGCGGCGGGTGACGCTACGGCACGCCCGGCTGCTGCTGCGCCTTAGGTCTTCAGGCTGGTTCCGGCCTGTGGCCAAAAAGCATCACCCCGGCAAAAACGACGCAAATGCTGGCGTTTCGCTGGAATGGCGGCGCAATTGGGTTATGTTCCCGCCGCAACAAAAATAATGAAATGTTGAGAGGAGTGCCCGAAATGAAATCATCTTCCCTTCATGCTGCCCGCCTGCTGCGCACGACGGCGATGGGCGTGTCGATTGTGATCGCGAGCATGGCGGCGCCTGCGCTGGCGCAGGACAGCGGCGCCGATACGGCGACCGACGACAGCGGCGACGCGCCGATCGTCGTCACCGCGCAGGGCCGTTCGCAGCTTCTGTCCGACGTGCCCGTCGCCATTTCGGCGGTCAGCGCCGAAACGCTGCAGAACAGCGGCGCGAACGACATTCGCCAGCTCAATCAGGTGGCGCCGTCGCTGCTCGTTTCGTCGACCGGCAGCGAAGCCAATGGTTCGGCGCGTATCCGCGGCATCGGCACGGTCGGCGACAACCCCGGCCTCGAAAGCTCGGTCCCGGTCTTCATCGACGGCGTCTATCGCTCGCGTTCGGGCATCGGTCTCAACGAACTGGGCGAGATCGACCGGGTCGAGGTGCAGCGCGGACCGCAGGGCACGCTCGGCGGCCGCAACTCGTCGGCGGGCCTCATCAGCATCTATTCGAAAAAGCCCGATTTCCAGTTCGGCGCTTCGGGTGAAATCACCTATGGCAATTATGATTATTGGCGCCTCGGCGGCAGCGTCACCGGGCCGATCAGCGACACGCTCGCCGCGCGCATCGACGGCATCTGGGTGAAGCGCGACGGCTTCTATCGCGACGCGACCAACAACACCGACGTCAACGACCGCGACCGTTATTTCACGCGCGGCCAGCTGTTGTTCGAGCCGACCGACGCGCTGTCGATCCGGCTGATCGCCGACTATACCTTCCGCGATGAAAAATGCTGCGCCGCCACCTATGTCGACAGCAGCGTCAATCCTTTCATCGGCAACCTCAACAATCCGGGCGTGCCGGTTACGCCGACGACGAACAACATCATCCGGGTGCTCGCCGACCTCGGTCAGCCGCTCAGCGCTTTCAACCAGGGATACAGCCGCGACATTTCGGTCACCCCCGGCCGCAGCTATGCGGGCGAAACCAAGGACTACGGCTTCTCGGGCCAGATCGATTATGATTTCGGCGGCGCGACGCTGACCTCGATCACCGCTTATCGCGAATATCGGTCGAGCCAGGCGTCGGACACCGACTATGGCACGGTCGACATCCTCTATCGTGCGCCCGACGATGACGCCTATCGCCAGTTCCACACCTTCACGCAGGAACTGCGCCTCAACGGCGAGGCGTTCGACGGCAAGCTCGACTGGCTCGTCGGCGGCTTCTTCGCCAATGAAAAGCTGACGGTGCGCGACAATCTGCGTTTCGGCAGCCAATATGGCCGCTTCGCCAATTGCCGCATCATTTCGGGCGGCGGGCTGGCCGGTCTCTATTCGCCGACGTCGCCGCTCTGCGTCGTTCCCGGCGTCGGTCCCGCGACCATCGCCGCCGCCAGCGGCGCGTCGGGGCCCGACATCGTCGCGGCTTTCACCGCCCTCGACGGCCTCAACGACCGTGGCACAATCAACGACCGCTATCGGCAGAATGGCACGAACTGGGCGCTGTTCACGCACAATATCGTCCACATCACCGACCAGCTCGATTTCACCTTCGGCGTGCGTTACACGCACGACAAGAAGAAATTCTCGGCGGCCTTCACCAACGACAACACGGCCTGCACGACGATCCAGGGCCTCGTGCTCGACGATCTGGCGAGCCCCAACGCCACCGCGCGCGCGCTCGCGGGCGCGCTGATCGGGCTCGGTTGCCAGGGCAATTCGACCGCCGAGCTCAACGGCGTTTCGATCCGCGACAGCCGCAGCGAGGACGAATGGACCGGCACCGGCATTCTGTCGTACAAGCCGATGGACGACCTTCTGCTCTATGCCAGCTATTCGCGCGGCTACAAGGCGGGCGGCTTCAACCTCGACCGCTCGGCGCTCAAGTCGCCGATCCTGCCGTTCGGCGGGCAGGCCGGGGCGCAGTCGCTCGTCGGCAACCTCCAGTTCGATCCCGAACTGGTCGATGCCTATGAAATCGGCGCCAAATATTCGACGGGCCCGTTCAGCCTCAGCCTTTCGGCCTTCCGGTCCGATTTCAGCAACTTCCAGCTGAACACCTTCAACGGCAGCGTGTTTATCGTCCAGACGGTCAACGGCTGCGGCGGCGACCTTGTCGGTGGTCCCGATGCGGATACGGACACCAGCAACACGACCGGCGCGTGCGCCACCGACGATGTCAGCTGGGGCGTCCGTGCACAGGGTTTCGAGCTTGAAGCCTCGCTGGTTCCGGCGCGCAATTTCCGCATGGCGGCGGGCCTGACCTATGCGCGCACCAAATATCGCAAGGACCTGGTCGGCAACAAGAATGGCGACCCGCTCGACGCGGCGCTGCGCAAGCTGCCCGGCGACAATCTGTCGAACGCGCCCGAACTCGTCGCGACCGGCAGCATCAGCTGGACGCCCGACATCGGCAGCAGCGGCCTCACCGGCCTCGTCTATATCGACGGCCGCATGACCAGCGATTACAACACCGGCTCCGACCTCTTCCCGCAAAAGGAACAGGACGGCTATGCGCTGTTCAACGCGCGCCTCGGCGTGCGCGGTCCCGACGAGAAATGGGCCGTCGAACTCTGGGCGCAGAATCTGTTCAACAAGCAATATGCGCAGGTTGCGTTCAACTCGCCCTTCCAGGCGGGTGCATCGTCGGCACCCTTCACCGACCCGCAATTTCCGGGCGGGCGCCAGATCTTCTCGCAGTTCCTCGCCGAACCGCGCACCTATGGCGTGACGTTGCGCGGCAAGTTCTGACCGCGCTTCGGGCATGACATTTCGGGGGCGGGGCCGTTGGTCCCGCCCCCTTTTCATTTGCGCGGCGACCTCGCCCCGTCACCGGTGGCCGCGACCCGGATGCCGCGCGCGCTGGGCACGCGCCGTGCGGTCGGCCACGCAAAATCTTGCGTCCATCGCCCGCTAAGCAATTGCATATCGCGGCGGGAAGGCTTAACCGGCGGCGCATCGACCGTTTAGAGTCAGGACAGGGCTGATATGGCTGGCAACGAACCGGGCGCGCGGCCGCGCTCGCCTCACCTGCAAGTGTATAAATGGACGCCCGCGATGGCGGTCTCCATCTTTCACCGCGTCAGCGGCGACGGGCTGGCGATCGTCGGCGCGGGCATGTTCCTCTGGTGGCTCGGCGCGCTCGCCGCGGGCCCCGACGCCTATGCCGCCTTTGTCGCCTGCGTCTGGCACGATCCCGATGCGGGGACATTCCATCAGGTGACCAATATCCTCGGCAAGATCGTGTTGATCGGCCTCACCTGGGCCTTTTTCCAGCATCTCTTTTCGGGGCTGCGCCATTTCGTGCTCGACGCGGGCGCGGGGTATGAACTCAGGACGAACAGGCTCTGGTCGACGCTCGTTTTCGTCGGTGCGCTGGCCGCGACCGCCGCGACCTGGCTCTACATACTGCAGGGGACGTTCAATGGGTAATGGAACGCGCCTCGGTCGCGTGCGCGGGCTCGGCTCGTCGCATCACGGATCGCATCACTGGCTGCAACAGCGGCTGACCGCGCTCGGCAACATCCTGCTCGTCTCTTTCCTCTTCGTCTCGCTGCTGCGCCTGCCGCTCGCCGATCATGGCGCGGTGCTGCGCTGGGCGTCGAACCCCTCGGTCGCGCTGGCGCTGATCCTGATGGTCATCAGCGTTTTCTGGCACCTGCGGCTGGGGTTGCAGGTGATGATCGAGGATTACATCCATGGCGAAGCAACGCGGCTGTTCGCGCTCGTCCTGTTGAACTTCTACGCGATCGGCGGCGCCGCCTATGGCATTTTCGCGATCGTGCGCATCGCGCTGGCGCCCGCGGCGCTCGGCCCCGGGGGCATGTAAGATGACCGAAGCCTACAAGATCATCGATCATATCTATGACACGGTCGTCGTCGGCGCGGGCGGCTCGGGCCTGCGCGCGACGATGGGCAGCGCCGAGGCGGGGCTGAAGACCGCCTGCATCACCAAGGTGTTCCCGACGCGCAGCCACACCGTCGCGGCCCAGGGCGGCATCGCCGCCAGCCTCGGCAACAATTCGCCCGACCATTGGCAATGGCACATGTACGATACCGTCAAGGGCTCCGACTGGCTCGGCGACCAGGACGCGATCGAATATATGGTGCGCGAGGCGCCCGCCGCAGTCTACGAACTCGAACATGCGGGCGTTCCGTTCAGCCGCAACGCCGACGGCACCATCTATCAGCGCCCGTTCGGCGGCCATATGCAGAATATGGGCGAAGGCCCGCCGGTGCAGCGCACCTGCGCCGCGGCCGACCGCACCGGCCATGCGATGCTTCACGCGCTCTACCAACAGAGCCTGAAATATGACGCGGACTTTTTCATCGAATATTTTGCGCTCGACCTGATCATGGAAAATGGCGCCAATGGTCCCGAATGTCGCGGCGTCATCGCGCTGTGCATGGAGGATGGCAGCATCCACCGCTTCCGATCGCAAGCCGTCGTGCTTGCGACGGGCGGCTATGGCCGCTGCTATTTCACCGCGACGTCAGCGCACACCTGCACCGGCGACGGCGGCGGCATGGTGCTGCGCGCGGGCCTCCCGCTTCAGGACATGGAGTTCGTCCAGTTTCACCCGACCGGCATTTACGGCGCGGGCGTGCTGATTACCGAGGGCGCACGCGGCGAGGGCGGCTACCTCACCAATTCGGAAGGCGAGCGGTTCATGGAACGCTACGCCCCATCGGCGAAGGATCTGGCGTCGCGCGACGTCGTCTCGCGCTCGATGGCGCTTGAAATCCGCGAAGGCCGCGGCGTCGGCCCGGATGCCGACCATATCTATCTGCACCTCGACCATATCGACCCCGCGGTGCTCGCCGAGCGGCTGCCGGGAATCACCGAGAGCGGCAAGATTTTCGCCGGCGTCGACCTCACGCGCCAGCCGCTGCCCGTCGTGCCGACGGTCCATTACAATATGGGCGGCATCCCCTGTAACTATCATGGCGAGGTCGTCACGCTCGGCAAGGATGGTCCCGACACCGTCGTCCCCGGCCTGTTCGCGGTCGGCGAAGCGGCGTGCGTGTCGGTCCACGGCGCGAACCGTCTCGGCTCGAACAGCCTGATCGACCTTGTCGTCTTCGGTCGCGCCACGGGTCATCGCCTCAAGGAACTGCTCACCCCCGGCGCGGCGCAGCAGCCGCTGCCCAAGGACAGCGCCGATCTGGCGCTCGCGCGGCTCGATCATTTCCGCCACGCCAGCGGCGGATCGCCCACTGCCGAAGTGCGCACCGAAATGCAGCGCGCGATGTCGGCGCACGCGGCGGTGTTCCGCACCGACGAGCTGATGGCGGAGGGCAAGGAAAAGCTTGCGAAAACCTATGCGCGGATGGCCGACATCCACGTCAGCGACCGCAGCCTCATCTGGAACACTGACCTTGTCGAAACGCTGGAGCTCGACAATCTGATCGCGCAGGCGACGGTGACGATGCACTCGGCGTTCAACCGCAAGGAAAGCCGCGGCGCCCACGCGCACGAGGATTTCCCGAACCGCGACGATGCGAACTGGATGAAACACAGCGTCGCCTGGTTCGACGGCTGGGGCGGCAAGGGGGGCGATGTCCGCCTCGATTACCGCCCGGTCCACGAATATACGCTGTCGGACGACGCCGAATATATCAAGCCGAAGGCACGTGTCTATTGAGATGCCGGTGAAGTTGACGGATGCAGAAATCTGGTGCGTTCGGACGCCGGTCCAGGCTGTATCGACAATCAGAGGATGGCACGCCGAAAATGGCGGTTTTTCGTGACCCGGAGCGTGGCCTGCAAGAGGCGCGTGAGCAGCGGAAGCGCGGAACGCCGCCATTTGCAGGTCGCCAGCCAGGGCTGAATGTCGATACGGCCCGACGCCAGAAGCCGAGGGCTCGGCGCTCAGAGCCTGTCGGGCGGGGGCGCGACCGACTGCCGCTCGACCAATGTTGAGGGCAGCACATTGTCTTCGTCATCGACCTTCGCGCCGGGGCCGAGAAAATCGGGAACGAGGATCTGCGCGGCGCGCGCGCCCATTTCGCGGATCGGCCAGCGCACCGTGCTGAGCGCGGGCCAGATATGCGTTGCGGTCGGGCTGTCGTCGAAGCCGATGATCGACAGTTCGGCGGGCACCTTGATTCCCTTGCCATGCGCGACGCTCAGCACCCCCGCCGCCATTTCGTCGTTCGAGCAGAAGATCGCCGTCGGCGGATCGGCGCGCGCGAGCAGCGCCTCGCCCGCCTCGATTCCGGCGGCATAGCGGTAGTTACCCGGCGCATTGAGCTCGGGCGGAAGCGTGAGCCCCGCTTCGGCGAGCGCCTCCAAAAAGCCCTTCTCGCGCTCGGCGGCGGAGCGGAAACCGGCCGGGCCGCGCACGAAGCCGATGCGGCGGTGCCCCAGCGCAATCAGCCCGCGCACCGCCGCCGCCACCACTTCACGATCATTCGACGAGATGCAATGTTTGGCATCGTCGAGCGGCGCCGAGCCGATACGCACATAACGCACGCCCAGATCCTCACAAAGCGCCGCGAGTTCGTCATTCTCCGAAATCGGCGGCAACAGCATCGCGCCAATCGGACGCTGTTTTTCGAGGAAGGTGCGCACATCGTCGAGCAGTTTGTCCGACCCGCGATCGACCGGGCGGACGAGCAGCGCCAGATCGCTGTCCTTGATCGCGTCGAGCACGCCGCGCTGGAAATTGAGCACCGTCTGTGCGTTCGGATTGTCGTGGAGCAGCGCGATCAGGAAGTTGCGGCGAAAGGCGAGCGCACGCGCTTGCGGATTGGGGACGAACCCCAGTTGCTCGATCGCCTTTTCCACCGCGGCGCGCGTCTTTTCGGTCAGGAACTCCGACCGGTTGATGACCCGGCTTACCGTTTTCTTGGACACACCCGCAAGCGCGGCGACGTCGTTGATTGTCGGCTGCCTGCCCCCCGGCCCCCTGGTCTGTGCCGCCATATGCGCTTTTCCCTTTGCGGGCCTCGGCCATGTCCCGCCTTTCCGGCGTTGTGATGGGCGCTCGCCGCGCCAAAATCAACCGTCGCAACGGGCAGGCGGCGATTATTGATACCGGTGTCTGGCTGCCGATACGATCAACCCGCCACCTCGCTTGTTGACACCGGTTACCGAAATGACTAGCTTGTTGTTCGACGAGCAAAGGAGCCGGACATGAAGATCGCGCTGATCACCGAGAACAGCCAGGCCGCCAAGAACGGCGTCATCCACGAAGCGCTGACCGCGGTCGCGGAGCCGCTGGGTCATCAGGTTTTCAATTACGGCATGTATTCGGCGGACGACAAGGCGTCGCTGACCTATGTGATGAACGGCCTGCTGGCGGGTATCCTCCTCAATTCGAAGGCGGCCGACTTCGTGGTGACGGGTTGCGGCACCGGCATGGGATCGATGCTCGCGTGCAACGCGATGCCGGGGGTGTTCTGCGGGCTGGTGATCGATCCGACCGACGCCTTTCTGTTCGGCCAGATCAACGACGGCAACGCCATTTCGATGCCCTATGCCAAGGGCTTCGGCTGGGCAGCCGAGCTTAACCTGCAGGACGTTTACGCCAAGCTGTTCGACGGCGAGCGCGGGCTGGGCTATCCCAAGGAACGCGCCGAAATCATGCGGACGAACCGCGGCATACTGAAAGATCTGAAGGCGGCGGCGTGCCACGACATGCTGACGGTGCTGAAGAATGTCGACCAGGATCTGCTGCGCGCGGCGATCGCGGGTGAGAGGTTCGCCGACTATTTCTACGCCAATTCGCAGGACGAAGCGATCAGCGCCTATTTGACGAGCTTGTCTGCGGAGCGGGCGCTCGCCTGACATGACCGCATCATTCGATCTCGTCGGGCGCGTCGCGCTCGTGACCGGCGCCAACACGGGCATCGGGCAGGGGATCGCGTTCGCGCTTGCCGATGCGGGCGCCGATATCGCCGCCGCGGGCCGCTCGCCCGCCGACGAGACCGTCGGCATGATACGCGGGCTCGGTCGCAAGGCCGACAATTTCGCCGCCGACCTGTCGAGCGTCGCGGCGGTGCAGCCGCTCGTCGACACCGTGCTCGCGGAGTTCGGCCGCATCGACATCCTCGTCAACAACGCCGGCATCATCCGCCGGGCCGATGCGCTCGATTTCACCGAGGAAGATTGGGATGCGGTAATGGACACCAATCTCAAGACGCTCTTCTTCCTCTGCCAGAGCGTCGGACGGCACATGATCGCGCGCGGGTCGGGCAAGATTATCAACATCGCCTCGATGCTGACCTTTCAGGGGGGCGTCCGCGTGCCCAGCTACACCGCGTCGAAATCGGGGGTCGGCGGGCTCACCAAGCTGCTCGCGAACGAATGGGCGGCGAAGGGGGTCAACGTCAACGCGATCGCGCCCGGCTATATCGCGACGAACAACACCGCCGCGCTGCAGGCCGATGAGACGCGCAGCCGGCAGATCATGGAGCGCATCCCGGCGGGCCGCTGGGGCGACCCCGCCGACATCGGCGGCGCGGCGGTATTCCTGGCGTCGCGCGCGTCGGATTATGTGCAGGGGCATATCCTCGCCGTCGACGGCGGCTGGCTGGCGCGATAACGAGAGGCTGCTCGAAAATCCCGGTTCGCCCTGCGCTTGTCGAAGGGCCGTTCTTTTCTTCAACCGCGAGAAGCGGACAAGCGGTGCTTCGACAAGCCCGGCACGAACGGATTTGGGGAAGGATGAGATTTTGAACGGCCGCCTTGTCTTTTTCGGCGAACTGCTGATCCGCCTCAATGCGCCGGGCAACGAGCTGCTGATGCAGTCGCCGTCGCTGGCGCTCCATGTCGGCGGCGCGGAAGCCAATGTCGCGATCGGGCTCGCCCATCTCGGCCATGCCTGCGCGATGGTATCGCGCGTTCCGGACAATGCGCTGGGTCGCGGCGCAGTGGCGGCGGTGCGCGGCGCGGGCGTCGACTGCACCGCCGTCACGACCGCGCCGGGCCGCATGGGGCTCTATTTCCTCAGCGTCGGGGCGGGGCTGCGCTCATCCGAAATCGTCTATGACCGCGCGGGATCGAGCTTTGCGGCGAGCGGCGCGGGCGATTATGACTGGGACGCGCTGCTGGACGGTGCGGCGCTGCTCCACCTGTCGGGCATCACCCCTGCTTTGGGCCCGCGCTCGGCCGATGCCGCGCTGGCGGCGGCGCGCGCGGCGAAGCGGCTCGGCGTGCCGGTCAGCTTCGACGGCAATTACCGCGCGATGCTGTGGGAAGCATGGGACAGCGATCCGCGCGCGGTCCTGTCCGAGCTGATCGGCAGCGCCGATATCTTGTACGGCAACCACCGCGACCTGTCGCTGGTGCTGGGGCAGGTGTTTAGCGGCGAGGGCGAGGACCGGCGGCGCGAGGCGGCTGAAGCGGGCTTTGCAGCCTTTCCTGACCTCAAACTCATCGCTTCGACCGCGCGCCATACCGTCAGCGCCGATCATCACCGCATCGCGGCGCGCGTCGATCTTTGCGGCAGTTGCCATCAGACCGACGAGATCAACGTCACCGGCATCGTCGACCGTATCGGGGCGGGCGACGCCTTTGCCGCGGGGGTGCTCCATTCGTATCTGAGTGGGGGCACCGCCGAAGCCATGGCGATGAGCGGCCTCGCGCTCACCTGCCTCAAACACTCGCTCCCCGGCGACGCGAGCCGATTCGGCCAGCGCGACATCGACGCTTTCCACGGCGGCGGGCTCGATGTCCGGCGCTGATCTGACGCGCCGCGCGCTGCTCGCGGCGGGCGCGGTCGCCGCATTGGCGCCGCCTATTTTTGCGCAAGAAACGCGCGACGTCCGCGTTTTCAAGGGCATCCGCTACGCGGCGGCGCGGCGTTTCGAGGCGCCCGTCGCGCTGCCTGGCAACCGGACCGCGCTGGGCGACTTTGGCCCCGCCTGCCCGCAGCGCGGCGATCGCTATACACCGCAGTCCGAAGACTGCCTCTTCCTCAACGTCTGGACGCCCGCGGTGGCCGACGGTGCGAAGCGCCCGGTGATGGTCTATTTCCACGGCGGCGCCTATTCGACCGGCAGCGTCACCGACCCGATCAACGATGGCGCGGCGCTCGCGGCGCGCGGCGATGTCGTGGTGGTGACGGTCAACCACCGGCTCAACGCGCTCGGCTATCTCTATCTCGCGCGGCTCGATCCGCGCTTTCCCGACAGCGGCAATGCGGGGCAGCTCGACCTGATCGCCGCGCTCCAATGGGTGCAGCGCAATATCGCAGCCTTCGGCGGCGATCCCGCCAATGTCACTGTGTTCGGCCAGTCGGGCGGCGGCGCGAAGATCGCGACGCTGATGGCGATGCCCGCCGCCAAGGGGCTTTTCCACAAGGCGATCACCATGAGCGGGCAGCAGGTTACCGTTTCGGGCCCGCTCAACGCCACGAAGCGCGCCGAAGCCTTCCTCGCCCAGCTCGGCAAGGGTGTCGATCCCGCGACCGCGCCCATCGGGCAACTGATCGCCGCGCTGGAGGCGATCGACCCTATCCTCGGCGGCTCCGTCTACATGGGCCCCGTGCTCGACATGACGCATCTGACGCGCCACCCCTTCTGGCCCGACGCCGCGCCGCAGTCGCTCGCTATTCCGATGATGCTCGGCAACACGGTGATGGAAACGCGCGCATTCTACGCGCCCGATGGCAAGCAGCTTGCGGGGTTGAACTTTGACAATCTTGCGGCGCGCATCGCGCCCGAAATCAAGGTCGACGCGCATCCCGAATGGGTCGTGGGCCAGTTTCGCGCGCACTATCCCAAGGCTGCCCCGATCGAGCTGTTCCACCGCATCGTCACCGCGGGGCGGAGCTGGCGCGGGCAGGTCGAGGAGGCCGAGGCGCGTGCGCGTGCCGGGGCACCGGCGCTCGTCTACCAGCTCGATTTCGAGGACGCCAAACACACCGACGACATCGGTTTCGCCTTCGGCACCATCCCCGATCCAAGCCCGGCGCAGCAGGCGATGAGCGACCGGATGATGGATGCCTTCGTCCGTTTCGCGCGCACGGGCGATCCGGGCTGGCCCGCCTACGACCTCGCCACGCGGCAGACGATGATCTTCGATCGCCTGAGCCGTGTCGAGAGCGATCCGCGCCGGTGGGAGCGCGAGCTGTTCGCGCGCGTGCCCTATATCCAGCCGGGGAGTTAAGCGGCAGTCACAATGCCCTTGTTCGTCATCCCGGCGAAGGCCGGGATCTCGCCGGTGCGTGAGGGGGCGAGGGTGAGATCCCGGCCTTCGCCGGGATGACGGTTGGTTAAACGATCCCGTGCGACCCCAGCCAGTTCCAAAGCAGTTCGGGCCAGATCGCAATGGGCAGCCCCGCGGTTTTCATCAGCCCGAAACCATGGCCGCCGCGCTCGAAGAAATGTGCTTCGCACGGCGCGCCGATACGCCGCGCCGCATCGCGCAGGCGCACGCTGTTATCGATCCTGACGACATCATCGTCCTCGGCGTGGAGCAGCCAGAGCGGTGGCTGGTCGGCGCGGACATTGCGTTCGGGCGAATGGAGCGCCTCGCGCGCCGCATCGGGGTTCGCGCCGATCAGCTTCTCGCGGCTCACCGCATGGGCGATCGCGGGGTCCATCGACACGACCGGATAGATGGCGGCGAGCGCATCGGGTCGCGCGGGCAGCGCGTCGGCGGCATCGACGGGCGCGTAGACCGTCGCGTCGAAGCGCGTGAGCAGGCTCGTCGCCACCTGTCCGCCCGCCGAAAAACCGCCAAAGACGACGCGCGCCGGGTCGATGCCGTCGGCACCCGCGCGGCTGCGCACCAGCCGCATCGCGCGCTGAGCATCGGCGAGCGGCACGTCGGCCCCGTTCGCCCAGCCGTCGCCCGGCAGGCGATAAAAGAGGACGTAAACGGTGACGCCGCGTTCGCTCAGCCAGCGCGCCAGCTCATAGCCTTCCTTGTCGATCACGACATAGCGATAGCCGCCGCCGGGGGCGAGAATCACCGCCGCGCCATTGGGCCTTGCGGGGCGGAAGATGTCGAGCCGCGGGCGCGTGATTCCTTCGAGCATCCGGTCGCTGGCATCCGCCTCGTCGCTGCGCTGGATCACCCGTTCGGCAAGGCCGCGCGGCGGGACGACATGGCCACCGGGCCACAGCGGCAGGCTCGCGTCGGGAACGACACCCGTCGGCCGCGTCCACGACGTGTGCGCGGCGACGCTCGCGAAGGGCAGCGCGAGGCTGGCGGCCAGCAGCGCGCGGCGACCGACCGTCATTGTCCGACCCTTTGGTTGGGATAGGCGATGATGAGGACCAGCGGTTCGCTTCCTGTCTGGCGGATGCCGACCCTCGCGCCCTTGTAGAGCCACGCGGCCATGCCGGTGCCGAGCGCCTGCTCCTTTCCGTCCGAATGGACGATACCCGTCCCCGACACGACATAATAAATCTCGTCATGGTCGATGGGATGTACGCCGATAGCCGCGCCGACGTGCAGTGCGCGCTTGCGAAACTCGAAGCTGCGCGGTGCGGGAACGGCGTCGCTGATTCGCCACGCGGTCGACATGCCGATTTGCCCGTGCGGCGGCGCTTCCTCGCGCACCGTCGCCGCTTCGTCGATCACGACCATCGCAGGGGCGGCGCCGGCGCCCGCGAGCAATATGGCGAGCAGCGCGCTCATGGCGCTTCGCCGCGCGAGGCGCGGTCGCGCGCCGACAGATGTTCCTGCGGCATGGGGGCGGTCTGCCCCGGATAGCGGCCCGACCGGGGCTCCATCGTCGCCAGATCCCAGTCGCCTTCGACAAAGGGCGCGCGCACTGGCGGCTTGACCGCCGGATAGGCGCTCACTTCCTTTTCGTCGTCGATGATCGCGCCGCGCCCTTCGGCAACGAAGAAGAGCACGCGAATCTCTTCTGCATCGCGCGCCCACGGGCGCGCGCCCGCGCTCGCCAGCACCGACGTTTCGACATCGCGCACCGGCAGGATGCGGTAGCCATCGACGGCCGCGAGCGGCGCCCTGGCGCGGATCAGCGCGGCGCGCGTTTCGCCATAGCGGCCGAATTCGGGCAGCGCCTTGCCGTGGCGGTCGACCGCCAGATTGTCCTTTCCATAAAACTCCAGGTCGCCGTCGCCGCCGAGCATCAGAAAGGGCAGACCCTCGTCGGTGTCGTTGCCGCCGCGCATGACATTGCCGATCGCGGTGATCTGGCCCGTGACATGGTCGTGCCCGGTCCACTCAAGGTCCATCAGGTTGTAATGCACCGCGCGGTGCTTGGGGTTGTAGATCAGATTGTTGATCATCAGCACCCGCGCGCCGCCCTTCACCAGCGGGTTGCGCTCGACATTATGCGCCCAGAGATTGCGGTAAAACACGATGCCGGTGGCATTGTCGTGGACCAGCGACCCCTTGCTGTGCTCGCCCTTGGGGTGGCTCGCATCGGCAAGACCCTCGGCGGCGAGATTGTTCGAAAAGGTGATGTTGCGGCTTGTCCCAGCGCGCCATTCCTCGACCGTATTGCCGGTGAAGCGCGGCCCCGACGCCGACATATTTTCGTCGATCGCCCACAGGAAGGTGCAATGATCGACGATGACATTGTGCGCGGCGACGGTCGAAAGGGCGTCGGCCTCCCACCCGCTGCGCTTCGGCTGGCCATCGACGCCGGTATAGACGCGCAGGTGGCGCAGGATGACGTCGTGTGTCTTCACGTCGATGCCGGTGCGGATCAGCGTGATGCCGGGGCCGGGCGCGGTTTGCCCCGCGATCGTCAGATAGGGGTGTTTGATCTCAACGGGCTGGCGCCCCATGTCGATCACGCCGCCGACCTCGAAAACGATGATGCGCGGTCCCGGCGTGTCGATCGCGGCCTTGAGCGACCCCGGCCCGTCGGCGGCCAGCGTCGTCACGCGCAGGATCTTGCCGCCGCGCCCGCCGGGAGTTTCGGCCGCCGGACCGACCGCGCCGGGGAAGGCGCGCGGCGTCGCTTCGGCGGCGGCGAGCGGCGCGCAAGGCAGCGCAAGGGCCAGCAAAAGCGCGGCTATCCATGGAGTGCAACGCATCATTCTCTCCCTTGTTCTTTGGGTCTTGACAGGGCGTCGCCTATCCTTCAATCTTTCTGACACCGGTTACCCCAATCGGTCAACGAGAAAATCATTCCAGGAGAGAGGGTCTGATCGGGATCGTCGCAACGACGGGCGGACCATCATCACTCTCTGACATTCGATGGACAGCATGGCGCTCCGCGCCATTGTGTCGAGTAAAGTAACCGGTGTCATTTCTTGCGCGAGCGAGGATGCGGGGCGATTAAGGGAGGATGGAAATGTCAATTCAAGCAATGCGGAGCGTTCGCACTTTGACCCGGCTGGCGTGCGGGGCCTCGCTTGCCGTGCTGGCGGCGTCGCCGGTGTGGGCGCAGGATGCTGCTGAAGAGGCGGTCGCCAGCGAAGACGAGATCGTCGTCACCGGCTTTCGCGCCTCGCTCGACGAAGCACTCAACCAGAAACGCGATTCGATCTCGGCTGTCGACGTCATCGTGGCGGAGGACATTGCGAAATTCCCGGATCAGAATCTGGCTGAATCGCTGCAACGCATTCCCGGCATCTCCATCCAGCGCGACGCTGGCGAAGGCCGCGCGATCACGGTTCGCGGGCTTGGCGCACAGTTCACGCGCGTTCGCCTGAACGGCATGGAAACCATCGCGACGTCGACCGACGGCGCCGCGGCGAACCGCGACCGCGCGTTCGATTTCAACGTCTTTGCCTCCGAACTCTTCACCTCGCTGGTGGTCCATAAGACCGCCTCGGCCTCGCTCGACGAAGGCTCGCTGGGGGCAGTGGTCGATCTCAACACCGGCAATCCGCTGGGCGGCAAGGAAGGGCTGACGCTCGTTGGCTCGGCGCAGGCGCGTTACAACGACCTCACCGAAAATGTCGATCCGCGGCTGGCAGGCCTGATCGCCTGGACCGACGCCGATCGCACCTTCGGCGTTTCGGCGTCGGTCGCCTGGTCCGATTATACGACGGACGAACTGGGCAATAACAGCGTTCGCTGGGCGCAGGCGCCGTTCCGCAGTGTAGATGGTGTAACTTGCCTTTCGGGCTCCAGTTTCGTCGCAAATCCCTCGGCCGGCTGTATCGAGGTTGCCGAAGCGTTCCACCCGCGCATCCCGCGTTACGGCCTGGTGCGGCATGAACGCGAACGGCTGGGTGCGACCGCCTCGATCCAGTTCGAGCCAAGCGAGAATACGAAGATTTCGATCGACGGGCTATATTCGCGGTTCAAGGAAGTGCGCGACGAATATTGGGGCGAAGTGCTGTTGCGCAGCGAAGAGCGCGGCATCGATGTGTCCAACTACACGATCGATGAAGACAACAATCTGATCGCGGCGGATCTCGATAATGTGTACATCCGCACCGAACGCTATTCGCGTGAGAGCGAGACCGAATTCTACCAATTGTCGGGGCGCCTGGAACAGCGGCTGACCGACACGTTCAAGATCAATCTGCTTGGCGGTTTTTCGAAGTCGCAGGCCGATATCCCGATCGAAACGACGCTGGCGTTCGACGACCGGGACGGCACCGGGTATCGCTATGATTATACGAACATGAAGTTCCCGGTTCTCAGCTTCGGTCCGGGCATCGAGGATCCTTCGTCGTTCGTGCTCGCCGAATTCCGCGATCGCCCGTCGTTCCTGACCAACAAGTTCAAGACGGTGTCGCTCGATTTCGACTGGGACGTGGCCGACCGGTTCAAGCTGCTTGGCGGCGGTTTCTATCGTCAGTTCGATTTCGATACGGTCGGCTTCCGCCGCGACAGCACCTATTGTGCCGCCTTCACCTGCGCGCCCGGTACCACCGGCCTGCCGGTAACGGCTGACATTGCCGAACTGTTCAAGCTGGGCAAAGCGGGGCAGCCATCGGGCAATACCAACGCCTGGATCGTGCCAGATCTCGATGCGGGGACGGCGCTGATCGACCTCTACAACCGTCCGGCCGTCCTTCAGCAAGGTGAACAGCGCGCAGTCACCGAAAAAACCTATGGCGGCTGGTTTATGACCGAGTTCGAAACCGAACTCGCCGGGATGCGGCTGACCGGTAATGCCGGCGTGCGCTATGCCAAAACCGAGCAATCGTCTTCGGGTTTCACAAGCGGAACATTCGTTACGGTCGACCGGACCTATGACGACTGGTTGCCGTCGTTCAACCTGAACCTGCATCCGACCGAGAACATCATTCTGCGCGGGGCGATCGCGAAGGTGATCACGCGCCCCACGCTCGGCAATCTGTCGCCGGGCGGTGCCGTCGATCAGTTTAATTTCCGGATCACCTCGGGTAACCCGTTCCTCGATCCGTTCCGCGCGACGACTTTCGATCTGGCCGCCGAATGGTATTTCGCACCGGGAGCACTCGCTTCGGTGGCTTTGTTCGCCAAGGATATCGAAAGCTTCCCCATTTCTACTTCACTTCAGGGGACATATGCCGACAGCGGCCTGCCGCTCTCGCTTCTGACGCCGGGAACCCCGGCTTATGATGCTGTCGTGGGCGGTTCGAACCCCAACCGGCAGTTCGAGTTCCGTACGACCGGAAACGGCCCCGGCGCGAGCCTCAAGGGCATGGAATTGTCGCTCCAGCTACCATTCTCTGTGTTCTCGGACTCGTTGCGTCACTTTGGCGTGCTCGGCAATGCGACGTTCGTAAAAAGCAATGTCGACTACACGATTGCCGGGCCCTTGGCATATGATCCTGTCGATAACCGGCTCGAGGCACAGCCAGCGGGCGTCTATACCCAGCCGCTGCTCAACCTTGCCAAGCGGGCGTGGAATGCCACCGTCTATTACGACGACGGCAAATTCTCGGCGCGTACGTCGGCGGCATGGCGCAGCGGCTATAATGACGGCACCAGCGGCAACGGCAATGTGTTCGAAGGTTATGGCAGTTCGTTCAACGTCGATGCGTCGATCCGTTATGCGATCACCGAAAATATCGAACTGTCGATCGAGGGGACGAACCTTACGGACGATTATCGCTATCGCTTCACCGACCTCGAAGCGAATCGCAACTATGAGAACAACCACTACGGCCGCACCTTCCTGTTCGGTGCGCGCGTCAAGATCTGACGCCGAAGATCGATCCTGGAGAGGGCCCGGCCTGCGGTTGCGGGGGCCGGGCCTTTTCTTTCATGAAAGAGGGAAAGGCCGATGACCGACCGCCGCGATTTGCTCAAACTGGCCGGTACCGGCCTCGTCGCGACGGGGCTTTCGGGCGTTGCGGGTCCGGCCGCGCTGGGGCAGGCCGCGTGTGCATCCCGGCCGTCGGTGCCGGCGTGGGCCAAGGGTTTCGATGGCCAGCGTATCGCCGACCTTGGCGACGGGCGCTTCCTCAATCCGATCATGGCGGGCGATCATCCCGACCCGTCGATCCTGAAGGACGGCGCCGATTATTATATGACCTTTTCGACCTTCGACAGCTATCCGGGGCTGGTCATCTGGCATTCGCGCGATCTGGTGAACTGGCGCCCGGTCGGGCCCGCGCTGCACCGGAATATCGGGTCGGTCTGGGCACCCGAACTCTGCAAGCATGGCGGGCGCTTCTATCTCTACATTCCCACGAAAGGGCCGAACACGAGCTGGGTGATCTGGGCCGACCGGATCGAGGGACCGTGGAGCGATCCGGTCGACCTGAACCTGCCCAACCACATCGACCCCGGCCATGCGGTCGGCGAGGACGGGTCGCGCTGGCTGTTCCTGTCGGGCGGCGACCGCGTGCGGCTGTCGGACGATGGGTGCAAGCGCATCGGCGAACCCGAACATGTCTATGACCCGTGGCGCTATCCATCCGACTGGGTGGTCGAAGGCTTCGCGCCCGAAGGGCCAAAGATCACGCGGCATGGCGACTATTATTATATGATCACCGCGGTCGGCGGCACCGCAGGCCCGCCGACCGGCCATATGGTGATCGCCGCGCGCTCGACATCGATCGACGGGCCGTGGGAAAATTGCCCGGCGAACCCGCTCGTCCGCACGGTGTCGGCCGCCGAAAAATGGTGGTCGCGCGGCCATGCGACGCTTGTCGAGGGGCCTGCGGGCGACTGGTGGGCGGTCTATCACGGCTATGAGAATGGCTTTTGGACCCTGGGGCGGCAGGCCTTGCTCGACCCCGTCGAATGGACCGACGATGGCTGGTTGCGCATGACGGGCGGCGATTTGTCGCAGCCGATCGCCAAGCCGAAAGGCGGCAGCGTCGCGGGGCCGCATGGTATGGCGCTGTCGGACGATTTTTCGTCGCTCGCGCTCGGCGCCAAGTGGAACTTCTTCAAGCCCGCGTCGGACGAACACCGTCGCGCGCGTGTCGAGGACGGCGCGCTGGTGCTGACGGCGCGCGGGGAGGCACCGGTCGATTCATCGCCGCTGCTGCTGATCGCGGGCGACCATGCGTATCGTTTCGAATGCGATATCGAGATCGCGCCCGGCGGCACCGCGGGGCTGATCCTTTTCTATGACGAGAAACTCTATTGCGGACTCGGCTTTGACCGCGATCGCTTCGTGACGCATCAATATGGCATCGAACGCGCGCGGCCGGTCAATCCGCACGGGACACGGATGCGGATGCGCGTCACCAACGACCGGCATATCGTGACTTATGACACCAGCGGCGACGGCGGACGGACCTGGGTGCGCTTCGACCGGGGGATGGAGGTGTCGGGATACCACCATAATGTGCGCGGCGGCTTCCTGATGCTGCGCCCCGGCCTCTATTCGGCGGGCGCCGGCGAGGCGCGCTTTCGCAATTTCACCTTCCGCGCGCTCGATTAAAGCGTCACGCCCGATTTCCAGATCGCGATGTCGCGCTCCTCATTTGCTTCGGCTTTGGTCGGGGCGCCCGAAGCGGTGGCGGCGATCAGGTCGAGCAGGGCCTCGGCCGACCGCTCGAAGCCGTTGTCCAGCACTCGCCCCGCGTCGAAGTCGATCCACCCCGCCTTGCGCGCCGCGAGGTCGCTGTTCGACGCGATCTTGAGCGTCGGCGCCGGAAAGCCGAGCGGGGTGCCGCGTCCGGTGGTGAAGAGGATGATCGTCGCGCCCGCCGCGGTCAGCGCGGTCGAGGAGACGGCGTCGTTGCCCGGTGCTTCGAGCAGGGTCAGGCCGGGCAGGCGCGCCTCGCCGCCATAGCGCTGGACATCGACGAGCGGCACCCGCCCGCCCTTTTGCACCGCGCCGAGCGACTTTTCCTCCAGCGTCGTGATCCCGCCGGCGATATTGCCGGGTGAGGGATTTTCGCTCACCGGCTCGCCGTGGCGGATGAAATAGTCCTTGAAGTCGTGGACGAGCGCGACCGTATCGTCGAATACCGCGCGCGACACAGCGCGATCCATCAACAATTGTTCGGCACCGAAAATCTCTGGGATCTCGGTCAGCACCACCTTGCCGCCCGCCGCCGCGACCGCATCGGCCATGCGCCCGACGAGGGGGTTGGCGGTGAGGCCCGAAAGCCCGTCCGATCCGCCGCATTTGACCCCAAGCACCAGCTTCGACAGCGGCGCTTCGGTCCGCACCATATCGCCGCAATGCTCGACCAGCTCGTCGATCAGCGCGAGGCACGCGGCTTCGTCGTCCTCAACCGCCTGCGCCGACAGCGTGCGGATATGCGCGCGGCGATCGGCGGGAATCAGGTCGAGCAGCGCGCCGAGCTGGTTGCTCTCGCACCCCAGGGCGACGATGAGCACGCCGCCGGCATTGGGGTGCTGCGCAAGCGCCGCGAGCAGCTTGCGCGTATGGCCCAGATCATCACCGAGCTGCGAACAGCCGAAGGGATGCTTGAAGGCGTGGACGCCGTCGACGCGCCCGGCATGGCGTTCGCCCGCGATCCGCGCAACGCGCGCGGCGAGATTGCCGACGCAGCCGACGGTCGGCAGGATCCAGATTTCATTGCGTGTGCCAACGCGCCCGTCGGCGCGGACATAGCCGCGAAAAGCCGTCGATGGTGCCGCGGCGGCGGCCTGAACCGGCTGCGGACTATAATGATAATCGCCCTTGTCGCCGAGCGCAGTCGCCAGATTATGGCGGTGAACAGGCTCGCCCGGTGCGATGTTCGCGGCGGCGCGCCCGATGGGGAAGCCATATTTGACCACCGGCGAGCCGCGCGCGATCGCCGCGAGGGCGATTTTGTGTCCGCGCGGCACCGCAGCCGCAGCGCGAATATCCTCATCGGCGAACAGCAGCTGGCCCGGCGCAATATCCGCGATCGCGGTCGCCACATTGTCGCCGTCGCCGATACGGATCGCGCGATTCATCGGATATTCGCTTGCCTTTGACACCGGTGTCTCTTACACCGCTTCGCGGAAGAGGGAAATGGGAAAGATGGCGGCAACCAGCGATCCGGAAAATGTGGCGCGCGCATTTATCGACGCGCGTGCGGGAAAGACACCGCTTACCGTCTATCCCGGCGCGTTTCCGCAAACGATGGCGGAGGCCTATGCGATCCAGGATCGCGCGATCGCCCTCGACGGGCGGCGCGTCGGCGGGTGGAAGGTCGGACGAATCGCCCCCGAACTCGTCGACCGCTTTGGCGGCAATCGCCTGACCGGCCCGATCTTCGCCGACGAAATCGTCGACGGTGCCGCCGATCCGGCGATGCCGGTCTATGCCGACGGCTTCGCCGCGGCCGAGGCAGAGGTGTTGCTCTGTTTCGGCGAGGTGGGCCCGCGCGACTATAGCATCGACAGCGTGAAGCAGTGCATCGCCGACGTGCGCACGGGGATCGAGATCGCTAGCTCGCCTTTCCCCGAAATCAACCGCCACGGTCCCGCAGTGACGGCGTCCGACTATGGCAACAACAAGGGGCTGATCCTCGGCCCGTCGATCCCCGACTGGCAGGATGCCGACCTCATCCACATGCCCGTCGAGATGTTCGTCGATGGCGCGCGCGTCGGCGCCGGGACGATGGAGGCGATGCTCGACGGCCCGTTCGGATCGGCGCTGTTCCTGATCGACACATTGCGCGCGCGCGGCATTGCAATTGCGCCCGGCACCTGGGTGTCGGCGGGCGCGATCACCGGTATTCACGAGGTCCGGCCCGGCCAGCGGGCCGAAGCGCTGTTCGACGGAAAGATCCGCGTCGGCTGCACGATCACAAGTTATTAGAAGCGCAACACGGGAGAGGATGATGGCACAGGCAATCGCAGACAGGGGTGCGGCGGTGCCGGTGCCCCGTTCGGGCCGCTACCGCTGGCTGATCGTCGCGGTGCTCTTCGCCGCGACCACCGTCAACTATATCGACCGCACCATGCTCGGCCTGCTCGCGCCGACGCTTGGGCAGGAGCTGGGGTGGAGCGAGAATGACTATGGCAACATCGTCACCGCATTCCAGGCGGCCTATGCACTCGGCTTTCTGTTCATGGGCTGGCTGATCGACCGCTTCGGACCCAAGATCGGCTATGCGATCGCGATCGGCATCTGGACGGTCGGCCATGTCGCGCACGGCTTTGCGTCGTCGGTCGTCTCCTTCATGCTTGCGCGCGTCATACTGGGCGTCGGCGAAGCGGGGCATTTTCCCTCGGTCGTCCGCGCGTCGAGCGAATGGTTCCCGCAAAAGGAACGCTCCTATGCGATCGGCTGGGTCAATAGCGCGACGACGATCGGCGTCATCCTGACCGCGCCGACCGTCGCGCTCTTCATGCGCGTGCTCGGCTTCGATTGGCGTGAAACCTTCATCTATACCGGCATTTTCGGCGTCGTCCTGCTGCTGCTCTGGCTCTGGCTCTACAGCAACCCGCGCGAAAGCGGGAAGGTCAGCGAGGCCGAACTGGCGTGGATCGAGCATGACCCGCCCGAACAGGTCGAACGCATCGGCTGGAGCCGGATCGTCACCAAGCGCGAAGCCTGGGCCTTTGCGATGGCCAAGTTTCTGACCGACCCGGTGTGGTTCCTGATGCTCTTCTGGCTGCCCAAATATTTCAGCTCGACTTATGATGTGGACCTCAAGATCGTGCTGCTGCCGATGATCATCATGTATCTGCTCTCCGATGTCGGCAGCATCCTCGGCGGCTGGGTGTCGTCGAAGCTGATCCAGACCGGCCACAGCGTCAATTTTGCGCGCAAGGTGACGATGATCGGCGCGGGCCTTTGCGTATTGCCGCTCTTGTTCGTGACGGGGCTCGAAAATATGTGGCTCGCGGTCGTGCTGATCGGCATCGCGCTCGCGGGGCATCAGGCCTTTTCCTCGACGATCCTGTCGATCCCGCCCGACATGTTTCCGAAACGCGCGGTCGGATCGGTAATCGGGCTCGGCGGTTTCATGGGCGGCGTCGGCGGCATGATCATGGCGAAGTCGACGGGGCTTGTGCTCGATGCGACGGGGGGCAATTACACCCTCATCTTCGCCGCCTGCACCACCGTCTATTTCCTCGCGGTGCTCGCGGTGCATATCCTCAGCCCGCGCCTCGCGCCGGTCAGCGTCGAAGGCGCGAAATAGGCCCGTGCCGCGTCCGCTGTACCTGTCACCCGACCGCCTCTTCCCGTCCGACCCGGCGCAGCGCGACATCGCGCGCCGGCTGTATAAGGCGGTCGCAGGTCTGCCGATCGTCAGCCCGCACGGCCACACCGATCCGGCATGGTTCGCGGGCGATGCGCCGTTCGGCAATGCTGCGGAGCTGCTGCTCCATCCCGATCATTATGTGTTCCGCATGCTCTATTCGCAGGGGGTGTCGCTCGACGCGCTCGGGATCGGCAACGCCGACGCCGACCCGCGCGAGAGCTGGCGGCTGTTCGCTGAAAACTACCATCTCTTCCGCGCCACCCCGTCACGGATGTGGATGGACTGGGTGTTCGCCGAGGTGTTTGGCTTCGACGTGCAATTATCGGCAGAGACGTCGGACCTTTATTACGACCGCATCACCGAAGCACTGGCGATCGACGCCTTTCGCCCGCGCGCGCTGTTTGACCGCTTCGGGATCGAGGTGATCGCGACGACCGAAAGCCCGCTCGACAGCCTCGACCATCACGCCGTCATCCGCGCCGCCAACGCCAGCGGCGAGTGGGGCGGGCGCGTTATTACGGCCTATCGCCCCGATCCCGTGGTCGATCCCGAATTTGAAGGATTCCGCGACAATCTTGCGCGTTTCTCCAACCTGTCGGGCGAGGATGCATTCAGCTATTCGGGCTATCTCGCGGCACATCGCAAGCGCCGCGCCTTCTTCGCCAGCATGGGTGCGACCTCGACCGATCACGGGCACCCGAGCGCGGCGACCGCCGATCTGTCGGAGACGCAAGCCGAGGCGCTGTTCGCGCGCGTTACGGGCGAGGATATGAGCGCCGCCGACGCCGAGCTGTTCCGCGCGCATATGCTGACGGTGATGGCGGGGATGAGCCTCGACGACGGCCTCGTCATGCAGATCCACCCCGGCGCCTTCCGCAACCACAACCCCTGGTTGTTCGCGAATCATGGCCGCGACAAGGGCGCCGACATCCCGACCGCAACCGATTATGTCCACGCGCTGCGCCCGCTGCTTGGGCGTTATGGCAATGAGGCGGATCTGACGATCATCCTCTTCACGCTCGACGAGACGAGCTATGCGCGCGAACTCGCGCCGCTCGCCGGCCATTATCCGGCGCTGAAGCTGGGTCCGGCGTGGTGGTTCCACGACAGTCCCGAAGGGATGCGGCGCTTCCGGTCGCAGATGACCGAGACCGCGGGCTTCTACAACACCGTCGGTTTCAACGACGACACGCGCGCCTTCCTGTCGATCCCCGCGCGGCACGATGTCGCGCGGCGCATCGACTGCGGCTTTTTGGCCCAACTCGTTTCCGAGCACCGGCTCGAGGAATGGGAGGCCGCCGAACTCGCGGCCGATCTCAGCTACAATCTCGCCAAGGCGTCCTACAAACTGTGAGGCTTGGTCCCGACACGCCGCTCCCGGCCTCGGTGCAGGCGCCGGGCTACGACCGCGCCGCGCAGGCCGCCGGTATCGTTCATATCGGCATCGGCGCCTTTCACCGCGCGCATCAGGCGGTTTACACCGACGACGCGATGGGCGCGGGCGACCGCGATTGGGGCATCATCGGTGTGTCGCTGCGCTCGGGCGTTGTCGCGGCGCAGCTGGGTCCGCAGGACGGGCTCTATACCGTCAGCACGCGCAGCGCAGCGGGGAGCGCGCTGCGCCTGATCGGCTCGGTGCAGCGGGTGCTCGTCGCGGCAGACGTGCCGCAGGGGGTGGTCGATGCCATCGCGGCATCCACGACGCATATTGTCAGCTTCACAGTGACCGAAAAGGGCTATCTGCGCGCCGCCGACGGCACGCTCGACCTTGCGGCGGCCAACGGCACGTCGAGCCTCTATCGCTTCGTCGGCGCCGCGCTCGCCGCGCGCCAAGCGGCAGGACTGTCGGGGCTGACGCTGCTGAGCTGCGACAATCTGGCGAATAACGGCGCCGTTCTGGGACGGCTGATGCGGCAGTATCTCGCCGCCGAGTATCCGGGTCTTGTCGATTGGTTCGATGCGAATTGCACCTGTCCCGCGACGATGATCGACCGCATCGTCCCCGCCACCACCGACGCCGACCGCGCGGCGGTCGAAGCCGCGCTCGGCGCGCGCGACGAGGGCGCCGTCGTCACCGAAGGCTTCAGCCAGTGGGTGATAGAGGATGATTTCGCGGGCCCGCGCCCGCGTTGGGAGGCGGCCGGGGTCGAACTCGTCGCCGATGTCGCGCCCTATGAGACCGCGAAGCTCCGGATGCTCAACGGCGCGCATTCGGCGCTCGCCTATATCGGGCTGGGGCGCGGCCATGATTTTGTCCATCAGGCGATCGCCGATCCCGACATCTGCCCGGTGATCGAGCGGTTGATGCGCGCCGAGGCCGCGCCGACGATCGACGCGGCGCCGGGGCAGGATCTCGCCGCCTACGCCAGTGCGCTGCTCGATCGCTTCGCCAATCCGGCGCTCCATCACCGGCTGACCCAGATCGCGATGGACGGCAGCCAGAAGATCCCGCAGCGCTGGCTGGAGACGCTGGCGTGGCATCAGGCACGCGGTGCGCGGTGCCCGTCGCTCGAAGCGGCCGTTGCGGCGTGGATCGCCTTTTTGCGGAGCGGTCAGCCGGTCGACGATCCGCTGGCGGACAGGTTGCGCGAGGCGGCGGCGGGGCCCGATGCGATGGACCGACTCTTCGGCGAAGGCGGCCTGATCGCGTCGCAGTGGCAGCCCCGCAATCGAGAATAATCCCGTCATTGCGAGCGAAGCGAAGCAATCTCCAGCTATCGGTCCGCGATGTCGATGGCTGGGGATTGCTTCGTCGCTACGCTCCTCGCAATGACGAAGGTTCACCCCGGCACCAGCAACCCCCGGCTTTCCCTTACCTCGCCATCCAGCCAGTCGATGAACGCCCTGATCCGCGGCTGCCGGGCGACGTCGCGGTGGAGCGCGAGCCAGAAGGCGCGCGCGATCGTCTGATCGGGCCGCACGCGGACCAGCGCCGGATCACCGCTCGCGAGGAAGCAGGGGAGCACCCCGACCCCCCCGCCGCCCGCGATCATCCGCCGCTGCGCGAGGATCGACGAGGAGCGGACGGTCGCGCGCAGCCCCGGCTCGATTTCGCCCAGATAATCGAGTTCGGGGGCGTAGAGGATGTCGGGGATATAGCCGATCACCGGGATGCCGGCGCGCGACAGCGGTGTGGCGGCGACCGCCGCCTGCCAATCGGGCCGGTCGGCCGGGGCATAGAGGCCGAGGCTGTAATCGGCGAGCTTGCGTGTGATGAGCGGACCCTTGCGCGGTCGCGCGAGCAGCACCGCCATGTCGGCCTCGCGCCGCGACGGGTTGAGGAAGCCCGACGAGGCGACCAGGTCGATCTCCAGCTCGGGATGCGCCGCGACGAAGCGACCGAGCCGCGGCGCGATGAAGCTGTTGCCAAAGCCTTCGGACACGCTCACCCGCAATTGCCCGGACAGCGCCGCCCCGCTTTCGTCGGCCTTGTGGATGCGCGCCGCCGCCGCCGCCATCGCTTCGGCGTGCGGGACGAGCGCGCGGCCCGCCGCGGTCAGAACGAAACCCGTCGGCGCGCGTTCGAACAAGGTCTGCTGGAGCGCGCCTTCGAGCGCGCTGATCTGGCGGCTCACCGTCGTTGCGTCGACATGCAGCGCCGCGCCCGCGCGCGCGAGCGTGCCATGGCGCGCGACCATCAGGAAATATTGCAGCTTGTCCCAATCCATGACCTGCAAATATGCAGGACAGTCCTGCAAGTCTATCCCTTGCAATCGCGCCCCGATTGGTCTGTTGCAGCGGCAACATCTTTCGGGAGACTCACAGCCATGCGACAGATCGACCATCACATTGTCGGCGGGGCCGCCGGTTCCGCCCGCTTCGGCGACGTCTTCGACCCCAATAATGGCGGCGTGCAGGCGCGGGTCGCGCTCGGCGATCGCGCCATCCTCGACCGCGCCGTGGCGGCGGCAAAGGCCGCGCAGCCCGCGTGGGCCGCGACCAACCCGCAGCGCCGCGCGCGCGTGATGTTCGATTTCAAGCGCCTCGTCGAAGCCAATATGAACCAGCTCGCCGAAATGCTGTCGAGCGAACATGGCAAGGTGATCGCGGACTCGAAGGGCGACATCCAGCGCGGCCTCGAAGTCATCGAGTTCTGCTGCGGCATCCCGCATGTGTTGAAGGGCGAATATACGCAGGGTGCGGGCCCCGGCATCGACGTCTATTCGATGCGCCAGCCGGTCGGCATCGGCGCGGGGATCACGCCGTTCAACTTCCCCGCGATGATCCCGCTGTGGATGGGGGGCGTCGCGACCGCGGTGGGCAACGCCTTCATCCTGAAGCCCAGCGAGCGCGACCCGTCGGTGCCCGTGCGCCTGTCGGAACTCTTCCTCGAAGCCGGGATGCCCGAGGGGATTTTCCAGACCGTCCACGGCGACAAGGAAATGGTCGACGCGATCCTCGACCATCCCGACATCGGCGCGGTCAGCTTCGTCGGTTCGTCGGACATCGCGCATTATGTCTATAATCGCGGCGTTGCGAACGGCAAGCGCGTGCAGGCAATGGGCGGGGCCAAGAACCATGGCATCGTCATGCCCGACGCCGATCTCGACCAGGTGGTGAACGACCTGACCGGCGCGGCCTTCGGCTCGGCGGGCGAACGCTGCATGGCGCTGCCCGTCGTCGTTCCCGTCGGTGAGGACACCGCGAACCGCCTGCGCGCAAAACTCGTCCCCGCGATCGAGGCGCTGCGCGTCGGCGTGTCGACCGATACCGAGGCGCATTACGGCCCGGTGGTGACAGAGGCGCACAAGGAAAAGGTCGAAGGCTGGATCGCCAAATGCGCCGACGAAGGTGCCGAGCTGGTCATCGACGGCCGCGGCTTCACGCTGCAGGGCCACGAAAAGGGCTTCTTCGTCGGCCCGACGCTGTTCGACCATGTCACCCCCGACATGGAATCATACAAGGAAGAGATTTTCGGCCCCGTGCTCCAGATCGTCCGCGCGCCCGATTTCGAAACCGCGCTCGAACTGCCGTCGAAGCATCAATATGGCAATGGCGTCGCGATCTTTACGCGCAACGGCCACGCCGCGCGCGAATTTGCGGCGCGGGTCAATGTCGGCATGGTCGGCATCAACGTGCCGATCCCGGTGCCGGTCGCCTATCACAGCTTCGGCGGCTGGAAACGGTCGGCGTTCGGCGACACCAACCAGCATGGCATGGAAGGCGTGAAGTTCTGGACCAAGGTGAAGACCGTGACCGCGCGCTGGCCCGACGGATCGCCTGATGGCGGCAACGCCTTCGTTATCCCGACGATGGGTTGATCGGCAAGCGTCGATGAAACCCATGCGCCGGGTCGGACATTTCTCCGTGCGAAGGAGAATGACGATGATGCGATGGACGATGCCTGCCGCCCTGTTGATGCTCGCCGCGTGCAGCGGCGGACAGGAGGAGGAGTCGGGCCGCGACGCCCGCGCGCCGATCAGCCCGCTTGAGAAGGCCGAGCGACCCGCGCCCGCCGAAAGCCCGGCCACCGCTGAGGCCGCTGCATCGGCCACCGATGGCGCCCGCGTCGATGGCGACACGATTCCGCCCGCGCTCCGCGGTCGCTGGGCGCTCAAGGCCGCCGATTGTACCGCGAGGAAGGGCGCCGACCTCACCGCGCTGACGATCGGTGCGACCGATCTGCGCTTTTATGAATCGCATGGCGAACTCGTGCGCGTTCGGGAAAGCAGCGCCCGTCGCATCCTCGCCGACTACCGCTTCAGCGGCGAGGGTGAGGAATGGGATCGCCGCCTGACGCTTGAACTTGTCGACGGCGGTCAGGCGCTTGTGCGCCGCGACGCGGGCGAGGGTGCCGCGGCGGATGCGATGCGCTATACGCGCTGTGCCGGATGACGGTGTTTTGAAAGGGAGACACATCATGGACGTTCGCCTGCTTGCCATCGCCGCCGCCCTGCCGCTCGCCGCCTGCATGAGCAGCGAAGCGCCCGTCGAATCGACCCCGCCGCCGCCCGGCGAAATGACCTGCAACGCCGACGCGGTGCAGAGCCATGTCGGCCATCGTGCCAGTGCCGAAATGGGCGCGGCTATCCTCCGGGAATCGGGCGCACGCACGCTGCGCTGGGCCCCGCCGCGCTCGGCGATGACGATGGATTATCGTCAGGACCGGGTGAATGTGATGTATGACGACGCCTACAAGATCACGCAGGTCACTTGTGGCTGACGGCGTGCGGCGCAATCATTCGTCGGCTTCTCCGTTCGAGCCCGTCTATGGCTACAGCCGCGCGGTTCGGGTGGGCAGTCGCATCGACGTTGCGGGCTGCGCGCCGATCGAGCCCGACGGCAGCTCGACCGCCGGCGACGCGGGGATGCAGGCGGCGCGCTGTCTTGCGATCATCGCCGAGGCGCTCGAAGCGCTCGGCGGCTCGCCCGCCGACGTTGTGCGCACGCGCATGTATATCACCGACCCCGCCGACGCCGATCTGGTCGGCCGCGCGCACGGGGCGATGTTCGGCGACATCCGCCCGGCATCGACGATGATCGTGATACCCGCGCTCATCCGTCCCGAATGGAAGGTCGAAATCGAGGCCGAAGCCATCATCATCGAGAAGAGCGCATGACCGACCAGTTCCAGCTTACCGAAGACCAGCTCGCCATTCAGGACATGGCGCGCAAGTTCACCGCCGATCGCATCACGCCCTTCGCGGCCGAATGGGACGAGGCAAGCCATTATCCCGTCGATGTGTGGAAGGCGGCGGGCGAGCTTGGCTTCGGCGCGATCTATGTGGCCGAGGAATCGGGCGGCATCGGGCTCGGCAGGCTCGAGGCGGCGCTGATCATGGAGGCGATGGCCTATGGCTGCCCTGCGACCAGCGCGTACATCTCGATCCACAATATGGCGACGTGGATGATAGACCGCTTCGGCGGCGCCGAAATCAAGGCGCGTTTTCTGCCCGCGCTCGTCAGCATGGACAAGATCGCCAGCTATTGCCTGACCGAGCCGGGCTCGGGCTCCGACGCCGCGGCGCTCAAGACGACCGCGAAAAGGGATGGCGACCATTATGTGCTGAATGGCACCAAGCAGTTCATCTCGGGCGCGGGCTATAACGACATCTATGTCTGCATGGTCCGCACCGGCGAGGAAAAGGCCAAAGGCATCAGCTGCCTCGTCGTCGAAAAGGACACGCCGGGACTCAGCTTCGGCGCGCCCGAAAAGAAGCTCGGCTGGAACGCCTCCCCCACCGCGCAAGTGATTTTCGAGGATTGCCGCGTGCCGGTCGAGAATCGCGTCGGGGCGGAGGGCGACGGCTTCCGCTTCGCGATGGCGGGGCTCGACGGCGGCCGCCTCAACATCGGCGCCTGCTCGCTGGGGGGCGCGCAGCGATGCCTCGACGAAGCGATCACCTACACCAGGGACCGCCAGCAGTTCGGGCAACCGGTCGCCGATTTCCAGAACACCCAGTTCATGCTCGCCGACATGGCGACCGACCTCGAAGCCGCGCGCGCGCTGCTCTATATGGCGGCGGCGAAAGTCACTGCGAACGCCCCCGACAAGTCACGCTTCTCGGCGATGGCCAAGCGGCTCGCGACCGACAATGGCAGCAGGATCGTCAACGATGCGCTTCAGCTGTTCGGGGGCTATGGCTATTTGAAGGATTATCCGATCGAGCGGTTCTGGCGCGATCTGCGCGTCCATTCGATCCTCGAGGGCACCAATCAGGTGATGCGGATGATCGTCGGAAGGGATTTGCTGCGCCAATAGATTTCCCCCTCTCCCGTCGGGAGAGGGTTGCGAAGACTTGCCAGCTCGCTGGCTAGTCGAAGCTGGGTGAGGGGCGGTGCGCTATCGGTACGGCGGATTCCCTCATCCAACTCCGCCTAACCGCCGAAGGCGGTAAGGCTCCATATCCTTCTCCCAATGGGAGAAGGTTTTGAGAGGTTTTATGATCGAAGACGTTCTTATCTCGACCGACGGCCGCATCGGACGCATCGCGCTCAACCGCCCCAAGGCGATCCATGCGCTCAACCTCGCAATGTGTCAGGCGATGATCGATGCGCTTTTGAAATGGCGTGCTGACGATGGCATCGAAGCGGTGACCATCGAGCATAGCGAAGGCCGCGGCTTCTGCGCCGGCGGCGACATCCGTATGCTCGCGGAAAGTGGTGCGAAGGACGGGGTCGAAGCGCGCCAATTCTTCCACACCGAATATCGCCTCAACCATCTGCTCTTCACCTATCCCAAGCCTGTCGTTGCCTTCATGGACGGCATCACCATGGGCGGCGGCGTCGGCATTTCGCAGCCGGCCAAATATCGCGTCGCGACCGAACATACCCGTTTTGCGATGCCTGAAACGGGGATCGGCCTGTTCCCCGACGTCGGCGGCGGCTGGTATCTGCCGCGGCTCGAGGGGCGCGTCGGCGTGTTCCTCGCGCTTACCGGCGCGCGGCTCGACGGGGCGGAGTGCCTCGCGCTCGGCCTCGCGACCCATTATCTGCCGTCCGAAAAGCTTGCCGAGGCGAAGGCGCGCATCGCCGCGCACCCCGACCGCATCGGCGGCATATTGGGCGAGCTGTCGGTCGCCGCACCGCCCGCCGCGATCACCCGGCATATCGACAGGATCAACCGGCTGTTCGCCAGCGACCGCTACGAGGACATTCTCGCCGCGCTCGAAGCCGATGGCGGCGAATGGGCCGAAAAGGAACTGGCCGCGCTACACAGCAAATCGCCGCAGACATGCAAGGTCGCGCTGCGCCAGCTCAAGGAGGGGGCGGTGATGCACGACTTCGCCGCAGAGATGGCGCAGGAATATGCGATCGGCAGCCGCGTCGTTCAGATGCACGACTTCATCGAAGGCGTCCGCGCGCTGATAATCGACAAGGACAACAGCCCGAAATGGAACCCGCCGACGCCGGAGGGCGTGACCGACGACTGGATCGACGCGATATTCGCGCCGCTGCCCGAAAACGAGACATGGACCCCTCTAACTTGAACCGTCACCCCGGCGAAGGCCGGGGTTCACCGTCGAGATTCCGGCCTTCGCCGGAATGACGAAGGAGATTGCCAAATGACCTACGAAACCCTCCTCGTCGAAACGCGCGGCGCCGTCACCTTGGTGACGCTCAACCGCCCGCAGGCGCTGAATGCGCTCAATTCGGGCGTGCTCGACGACCTCATCGCCGCCTTCGCGGCGTTCGAGGCCGATGAGAGCCAGCGTTGCGCGGTGCTCACCGGATCGGGCGACAAGGCGTTCGCCGCAGGCGCTGACATCAAGGAGATGGCCGACAAGCCCGCCGCCGATTTCTACCTCGAAGATTTCTTCTCGAAATGGACGAGCGATTTCGTGAAAAAGGTGCGCAAGCCGTGGATCGCGGCGGTCAACGGCTTCGCGCTCGGCGGCGGCTGCGAACTGGCGATGATGGCCGATTTCATCATCGCGTCGGACAGGGCCAAATTCGGCCAGCCCGAAATCAAGCTTGGCGTCGCGCCGGGCATGGGCGGATCGCAGCGGCTGACGCGCGCGATCGGCAAGGCGAAGGCGATGGAAATGTGCCTGACCGGGCGGATGATGGACGCCGAGGAAGCCGAACGGTCGGGCCTCGTCGCGCGCGTGGTCCAGCACGAGAGCCTCGTCGATGAAGCCGTGAAGACCGCGACGCTGATCGCATCGATGCCGCCGATGGCCGCAATGGTGAACAAGGATATGGTCAACGCCGCGTTCGAAACGACGCTCGACCAGGGGCTGATCTACGAACGCCGCCTGTTCCAGATCCTCGCCGCGACCGAGGACAAGGCCGAAGGCATGGCGGCCTTTATCGAAAAGCGCGAAGGCGTGTGGAAGGGGCGGTGACCTTCTAAGCCCTCTCCCCTTCAGGGGAGAGGGTTGGGAGAGGGGGGCGCGGGCAGAGCTGCACGTCGTACCCCTCTCCAACTAGGGCTAGGCGCTTCGCGCCAATCCTTCATATCTTCTCCCCTGAAGGGGAGAGGCTAACGGAGAGACAAATGAAAATCGCCTTTATCGGACTCGGCAACATGGGCGGCGGGATGGCCGCGAACCTTGCGAAGGCGGGGCATGACGTGCGCGCTTACGACCTCAGCGAAGAGGCGTTGACGCGCGCAGCCGATGCGGGCTGTTCGCGCGCGGCATCGGCGGCCGAAGCGGTGACCGGCGCCGAGGCCGTCGTTACCATGCTCCCCGCGGGCACGCATGTCGCGGGTGTTTATGAAAACGACGTCTTTCCGAACGCTGCGCCGGGCACGCTGCTCCTCGACTGCTCGACGATCGACGTCGCGACCGCGCGCTCGAACATCGAGGCCGCGACCGCCAAGGGCCTCGTTGCGGTCGATGCGCCGGTGTCGGGCGGCATCGCCGCCGCCAATGCCGGCACGCTGACCTTCATGGTCGGCGGCACCGAAGAAGGCTTTGCGCGCGCGCAGCCGATCCTTGCCAAAATGGGCAAGGCGGTGATCCACGCGGGCGATGCGGGCGCGGGGCAGGCGGCGAAGATCTGCAACAACATGCTGCTCGGCGCGTCGATGGTCGCAACGTGCGAGACGCTCGCGCTCGCGCAGAAACTCGGGCTCGATCCGCAAAAATTCTTCGACATCGCTAGCGTCTCGTCGGGGCAATGCTGGTCGCTGACCAGCTATGCGCCGCTCCCCGGCGTCGGTCCGGTCACGCCCGCCGACAATGATTACAAGGGCGGGTTTGCCGCGGCGCTGATGCTCAAGGATCTGCGTCTCGCGATGGAAGCGGCGGCGAGCGTCAACGCCGACGTGCCGATGGGGACGAAAGCGCGCGAGCTATACGAAGCCTTTGTCGAAGCCGACAAGGACGGTCGCGACTTTTCGGCGATCATCCGGACATTGCAGGGCTGATGACCCTCGACTTTGCGGGGCCTCCGGCGCTAAGGCCGCGCGCGAATCAAGAAAAGACAGGATTTCTCCCATGCGTATCGACCTCATCCCGGCGGGCGACAGCCCGCCCGACAGCCTCAACGTCCTGATCGAAGTGCCGATCGGCGGCGAGCCGGTGAAATATGAGTTCGACAAGGCGTCGGGCGCGCTGTTCGTCGACCGTTTCCTGCACACGCCGATGCGCTATCCCGCCAATTATGGTTTCATTCCGCACACGCTCGGCGATGATGGCGATCCGCTCGATGCCCTCGTCGTCGCGCGCTCGCCGATCGTCGCCGGCGCGGTGGTCAAATGCCGCCCGATCGGCGTGCTGATGATGGAGGATGACGCCGGCGGCGACGAGAAACTGCTCTGCGTGCCGGTCAACAAGACCTTTCCCTATTACAAGGATGTCGCGAGCTACACCGACATGCCGCCGATCGTGCTGCAGCAGATCGAGCATTTCTTCACCCATTACAAGGATCTCGAACCCGGCAAATGGGCGAAGCTCAACGGCTGGGGCGATGTCGACGAGGCCAAGCGCATCATCGTCGAATGCGTCGAACGGGCGAAGAAAGTGGGGTTCTGAAGGGCGACGGTTCAGCTTTTCGCCTTCGTCGCCTTCGCTGCCTTCGTCGCCGTTTCGGGCATCGCGCGCACATGCAGATCGCGCTGCGGATAGGGGATTTCGATTCCCGCCGCCTGGAACTTGTCCCAGATGCGCAGGAACACATCGCCCTTGATATTGCCGATCCCCGCCTCCGGGTCGGTGATCCAGAAGCGCACCTCATGGTCGACGCTGCTGTCGCCGAAACCGGTGATCCAGCATACCGGGGCAGGATCGGGGAGCACACGCTTCGCTTCCTTGGCGGCCTCGATCATCAGCTGCTGCGCCAGCCGCAGGTCGGTGTCATAGGCGACCCCCACCGCGATGCTCACGCGCACCGTGCGGCTTGAATAGCTCCAGTTCTCGACCTCCTGCGTCATCAGGATTTCGTTGGGGATCAGATGTTCCTTGCCCTCGCGCGTGATCACCGACACGGCGCGCACGCCGATCTTGTTCACCCATCCGAAACTGTCGCCGACCGCGATGACGTCGCCGGGCTTGATCGAGCGGTCCATCAGCAGGATGATGCCCGCGATCAGATTGCCGACGGTCTTTTGCAGCCCGAAACCGATTGCAAGACCGAGCGCGCCGGAAAACACCGCAAAGGCGGTGAGGTCGATGCCCAATATGTCGATGCCGACAAAGAAGGCGGCGACGACGATCAGCACCGCCGAAATCTTTTCGATGAGCAGCCGCTGCGTCGGATCGAAACGCTCGCTACCCCTGATCGTGCGCCGCAGCACGCGCGTCGCCAGCCGAACCAGCGTGAAAAGGATGACCACGGTGACCAGCAGGTTGACGACGGTGAGCAACGAAAAATGCCGGTCGCCGATCGAAAAGCCGAAGGCGTCGAGCCGTTCCTGCAACAACTCCAGCCCGCCGACCGCACGCGACATCATGACGACGAGCGCCACGAATGCCCCGGCCAGCGCGGCCCCGTCGCCCAGCCCGACGCCGATCAATAGGTGCCGCGCCAGCGCCGCAACACCGAGCGCGAACAGCAGGTTCAGCAGCAGCAGCGCATAGGGATGCCACGGCCAGAGCGCACCGGCGAGACCGACGATGAGCAGCGCGGCGATCCAGCCGAGCATCGCGCCGGCGCGTTCGGTGAGCGGTCCGCGCGCACCCAGATCCTGCCCGTGCAGCCAGTCGGCAAGCCGGGGACCGATCCGTTTTCCGACCAGCCAGCTCGTGGCGAGCGCAAACACCGCCAGCCCCCCCGCGACGCCCAGCTCGACCAGCTGCGCCTCGGCGAGCGCCGGAAAACCCATGCGGGCGAACAGCGCGTCGAGTTCGTTCATGCCGTCATCGCGGCAAAGCCGCGCTCGAGGTCGGCGATCAGGTCGGCCGGGTCCTCGAGCCCGATCGACAGGCGGACGAGCGGGTCGGGGTCGGTCCAGCGTGTCGCGGTGCGGATGCCCGCCGGGTCGGCGGGCACGACAAGGCTTTCATAACCGCCCCAGCTGAAGCCTATGCCGAATTGCGTCAGTGCGTCGATAAAGCGCGTGCGCGCGCCCTCGTCGGCGCCCTTCAGCGTGAAGCCGAACAGCCCGCTGGGGCCCGAAAAATCGCGCGCCCAGATCGCATGGCCGCCATCGCCTGCCAGCGCCGGATGGAGCACGCGGCCGACTTCGCCGCGCGCGGCAAGCCAGTTTGCGACCACAAGCCCATTTTCGCCATGGCGCTGCATCCGTACGTCGAGCGTGCGCAGTCCGCGCAGCATGAGCGCGCAATCGTCGGGCGACACCGCCTGGCCGAGTTGATAGGCGGCGCTGCGCAGCTTCGGCCACACGGCGCGCGTCGCGGTGAGCGAGCCCATCATCGCGTCGCTGTGCCCGCCGACATATTTGGTGAGGCTCATCATCGCGACATCGACCCCGTGCGCCAGCGCGGGAAACAGCAAGGGCGTCGCCCACGTATTGTCGATCATCGTCAGCACGCCGCGTGCCCGCGCGACGCCGGTGATCGCGGGCACATCCTGCACCTCGAAGGTCAGGCTGCCCGGCGATTCGAGGAAGATCAGCCGCGTTTCGGGGCGGATCAGTTCGGCGATCGCGGCACCGACGAGCGGATCATAATAGGTCGTCGTCACGCCCAGCCGCGCGAGCATCCCGTCGCAGAAGGCGCGCGTCGGCTCATAGGCGCTGTCGACCATCAGCAGGTGATCGCCCGGCGACAGCAGCGCGAGCAGCCCCGCCGAATTGGCGGCGACCCCGGAGGGATAGAGCAAGGTTCCTGCGGCGCCCGGCTCCATCGCCGTCAGGGCGTCGGCGAGTGCCCACACCGTCGGCGTCCCGCGGCGGCCGTAATAAAGCTTGTCGTGCGTCGCATGACCGCGCGCCTTCAGGTCGGCGACAGTGTCGTACAGGATCGTCGACGCGCGCCAGACGGGCGGATTGACGATCCCGCCGCCCAGCCGCGGATCGCCGGTCCATTCGGGCCGCCGCCCGCCCTGAACGAGCCGCGTCGCGGGGCGGAGGCTGTCGTCGTCGGTCGTCATCGGGCAATCGTAGCGAAGCGTCAGGTAAAATCCAGTGACGGAACGACAAAGCCGACCAGCAGACCGGCCGCCGAACAGAGCGCCAGCACCGGCACAATCCCCATCCTGAAGCGGAACAGCAGCAGCGCCGCGAGCAGCGCCAGCGCCAGCGCGCGAAGGTCGAGGCTGGCAAGCACCGGCAGTTCCACGCCCCATCCGCTGCGGATCAGGTCACGGAACAGCACATGCAGCGCGAACCACAGCGACAGGTTGGCGATCACGCCGACCACCGCCGCGGTCACCGCCGCAAGCGCGCCCTTCAATCCCGTCGCGCGCTCGAGCCGGTCGATCCACGGTGCGAAGGTGAAGATCCACAGAAAGCAGGGCGCGAAGGTCACCCACAGCGTCAGGCCCGCGCCGAACAGCGCCGCGACAAAGGGCGTGAACGGCGCCGCATCGCGATAAGCGGCGAGAAAGCCGACAAATTGGGTAACGAGGATCAGCGGCCCCGGCGTCGTTTCGGCAAGCCCCAGCCCGTCGGCCATCTCGCCCGGTTGCAGCCAGCCGAAGCCGCTGACCGCTTCCTGTGCCATATAGGCAAGCACCGCATAGGCGCCGCCGAAGGTGACGACCGCCAACTGCGAGAAAAAGGCGCCGATATCCCACAGCACATGGCCGCGGCCGAGCGTTGCGAGGATCAGCAGCATCGGTGCGGCCCAGACCGCGCCCCAGATCAGGATTGCCGAAAGGCTCTGCTTCCACGGCGAAGGCGCGGGCGGCGGGGGCGCCGCGACGGTGGGCGACAGCTTCAGCCATTCCGACCGCCAGCGCCCGGCCGCTCCGCCGATCAGCAGCGCGCCGAGGATCACCAGCGGAAAGGGAAGCGTGAAAATCGCGATCGCGACGAAGGAGGCAAGGGCGATGCCGCGCTGCAGCGGCGTCTTGAGCGCGCGCGCCGCGATACGCAGCAGCGCCTGCACGACGATCGCGAGCACCGCCGCCTTGATGCCGAGGAACAGCGCCGCGAACCAGCCCAGCCCTGCGGCGAGGACATAGAGCATCGACAGGCCGAGCATCACGGCGGCGCCCGGAAGGACGAACAGCAATCCCGCCGCGAGGCCGCCCTTCAACCCGTGCAGTCGCCAGCCGATCCACGTCGCAAGCTGCTGCGCCTCGGGGCCGGGCAGCAGGTTGCAGAAATTGAGCGCGTGGAGGAAGGTCGCCTCGTCAACCCAGCGGCGCTCATCGACGAACTCGCGGTGCATCAGCGCGATCTGCCCCGCCGGGCCGCCGAAGCTGAGGCAACCGACGCGCGCATAAGCACGGATCGCGTCGGCGAAACGGGGGTGGCGCGGCGAGGGGGCGACGTCGGGGATGTCGGTCATCGGCATACTTCTCCATCCGGGACGAACCGGCTGAAAAAGCAACGCTTGGGCGAACGCCTGACCGGGAGGTTGCCTTGCCCCGATGCCGCGAGATTAGCGCGGCGCCGGGGTGAGACAAGCCAGAAAAAGCATTGCGGGGCGAAAGCTGCGCCCGCGATCAGGCTGCGCCGGTCGCCTTGGGCGTCGCGGCGTCGGCGCCCCATTCGAGCCAGCTGCCGTCATAGACCGCGACATCGTCCTTGCCGAGCAGGTGGGCGCCAAAGGCGACGACGGTGGCGGTCATGCCGCTGCCGCAGGTTGCGACGAGTGGTTTGTCGAGGTCGATTCCCGCGGCGTCGAAAGCGGCTTTCAGCGCGTCGCCGCGCTTCCACGTGCCGTCGGCGTTGAACAATTCGCTGTGCGGCAGGCTGCGCGAACCGGGAATATGGCCGGGCGCGAGGCCGGGGCGCGGATCGCGTTCCTCACCGGTGAAACGCGCCGCGGGGCGCGCATCGACGACCTGTTCGGCGCCGCTGTCCAGGTTGGCGAGCATCTGTTCCTTGGTGCGCACCGCCTTGGGATCGCGCCAGACGGTGAAGTGACGGTGGCGCAGCGTCTGCTTGCCCATTTCGAGCGCGCGGCCCTCGGCCTTCCACTTGGCAAGCCCGCCGTCGAGCAGCGCGACGTCATGCGCGCCGAACAATTTGAGCAGCCACCAGGCGCGCGCCGCGCTCTTGAGCGGGCTGTCGTCGTAAAGCACGATGCGGCTGCCGTCACCGAGGCCGAGCGACTGCATCCGGCTGGCGAATTTTTCGGCGGGCGGCGCCATATTCTCGATCGCGCTGGACGTGTCGGTCAGGTCGGCGAGGTCCATGAACACCGCGCCGGGGATGTGGCCCGCCTCATATTCGGCGCGCGCGTCGCGATCGGTCCCCAGGAATTTCGTCGCATCGACGACCCGCAGGTCCGATGCCCCCAGTTCGCGTTCCAGCCAGTCGGTTGAGACCAAGGCGTCCATGTCATGCTCCTGTTACCGCCGGTCGGGGAAGCTTCTGCCTGTCCCTCGCCCGGCCATCCTGCTGTGGCTTCTTTCGGGGGATCATCAGCCTATGCCCCCACCTGTGCTTTTTCAAGCGGGTCCGCTCTGCCCCAGCCTTTGTTGCACCGCAACAATAAAAGCGGCGGATCGGGCGGCTGGAGGTCTATTGGCTGCGGCGTACCGCCGTCGGTCGGGCGGCCGGGCGGTCGACCGTATAGGCTGCGCGGTCGAGCGCGAGCGGGGCGAGCTTGTCGCTGCCGCCTGGCCCCTGTTCGCGGCCGAGAACGAAGCTGTCGGCATTCTGTCCGAAGGCGTCGCCTTCGCCATCCCAATGATAGGTGACGTCGATCGCCAGCACGGGCACGAGCATGGGTTTGCCGCCGATCATCAGCGGCTCGATCGTCGCGCGCGGCAGCATCACTTCGGTCGACAATAGCTCGCCCGCGCCGGGGGCAAGCATCATGTCGTCGCGCAATATGCTGCCGCCCGCGCCGTCGAAGAAACGGCCGAGCACCGGCTCGGTCATCGCAGATCCCTGACCCAGCGCGATGCGAACCATCAGGCCGGTCGCCTCGGCGCTGCCCTGGTTGAGCAGGTTGAGCGCGAAGCCGACCGCGACATGATCGGCGGCAAAGCGGATGGCGCGAATCTCCAGCGCCATGGCGATGATCGCCCGGCGCTCGGCCGCGGGGCGCGTGACGAGCGGCGAAGCGGGGCGCGGCGGCGCCGGGGCGGCAGCGGGAGGTGCGGGTGGGCGCGGCGCCGCGGCTTCGGGAAGCGGCGGCTGGACCGGGCGCGGTGCGCGCGGCGGTGGCGCGGCTTCGGGCGCCTCGTCCAGCGCCGGCCCCACGGGCGCGGCGCGGCGGCGCCAGTACCACAGGCCCGCGCCCAGCGCGGCGAGCGCGGCCAGCACCCACGCCCAGATCGGGGTGTCCGACGGCGCGGCGTCGGCTGGCGGGGCGGGCGATGTGGTCGCTGCCGCCTCCGGCGCAGGCATATCCGGCGCCGTTGCCGCCGAATCGATCGGCGGCGAGTCCGCCGCGTCGGGAGGCGTCAGGGGCGGCGCGGCGTCGGCTGCGGCGTCGGCGCGCGGCGCATCGGTGGCCGCCGGTGCCGGACGGCGCGCGGGCGCCGGTGCGGGCGTGCTCGCCGTATCGGGCTGGGTCGGGACGACGCGCGGCGGCGTGGCGGGCGATGTCGGTGCGGGTGTTGGTGCAGGCGTCGGCGGGCCACGGCGTTCGCCCGGCGCGACGGGCGGCAGGCCGTTGTCGGCGGGCCCCTGAACCCCCGGCGCGCGGCCATCGTCTTCGGGCTGGAGCCGGAAATCGATCGCGCGCGGCGGATTTTGCGTGGCAGCGCCGCTGTCCTGCGCGCTGGCGGACGCGGTTGCGGCCAGCAACGTTACCACCAGCGCGACGTGGGCCGCCCGATCCTCCCCGAAATTGCGCACGCTCATCCTGTCCGCGATCCCAAACTATCCATATCTCGCCTGCGCCGGTGAATTGGCGCTGAACCCGGCGACATTCGCCTCACGAGGTCGATGACATCGACCGCGCTGCGCACTAGAGCGATTCCATGACCGATTCCACCCCCACGCCGCTGGTGCCCAAACATCTTGGCCAATCGAGCGAACTGCCTGCCTCGCCCGAGGCCGCCGTGCTCGACTATGTGCCCAATCCGCGCGCGGGCGAGCTTTATCTCGTCCGCTTCGCCGCGCCCGAGTTCACCTCGCTCTGCCCGGTGACCGGCCAGCCCGATTTCGCGCATCTGGTGATCGACTATGCGCCCGGCGAAACGATCGTCGAATCGAAGAGCCTCAAGCTGTTCCTCGGTTCTTTCCGCAACCATGCCGGTTTTCACGAGGATTGCACCGTCGGCATCGGCCGCCGCCTGTTCGACGAGATGCAGCCGCAATGGCTGCGCATCGGCGGTTACTGGTATCCGCGCGGGGGCATCCCGATCGACGTTTTCTGGCAGTCGGGCCCGCCGCCTGCCGGACTGTGGCTCCCCGACCAGGGCGTCGCGCCCTATCGCGGGCGGGGGTGATATTTCATCTTTCCGTCACATTTTGTTGACACTAGTGTAAACGATATGGCGACAGCCTCGCTCCCGCACGATCATCCCATTGCCGTCGGCGCCGACGCCATCGACTTCATGGGGCATGTGAACAACGCCCATTATCTGAGCTGGGTTCAGGATGCGGTCCTGTCGCACTGGCGCAAGATCGCGCCGCCCGAAGCCGTGGCCGCGCACCTGTGGGTCGCGCTCAAGCATGAAATCACCTATCGCCGCCCGGCCTTTCTCGACGATCAGGTCATCGCGACGGTCATCCTCGAAAAGGTGCAGGGCGCGCGCGCCTTTTACGAAACGGTGATCCGCCGCGGCGAGGAAGTGCTGGCCGAGGTCAAATCGAGCTGGTGCTGCATCGACGCCGAAACGCTGCGCCCCGCGCGGCTGGCAAGCGACGTGATCGCGCGCTTTTTTCCCGGCGAAAAGGGCTGAGGCCGACGCCTTAGAGCGCGATGACCTGATATTGATCCACCGTGACGGAGGCGATTTTGGCCGAGTGCGAGGCGCGAGGAGCGGCGCGATGCGGGACATCGCGCCCGACGAGCAACGTGGCAATCGGCCAGAATCGGCCCGCCCCGGAGGGGTTGCCCCCTGAAGCCCGCCGGACAGCGGCGCGTCTCTGGTCCGGGCAACCAGCCCGTCCTGCGAGACGCTTCTTGCCGACGAACTTCAGGGGGCAATCACGGTGGATCAATATCATGTCATCGCGCTCTAGGCTGTAGTGACAATTTAATCATTTGAGCCACAACATTATGCTTGCGAGTTTGATGAAGCCAAGGAAGTTTGCGGCGAGTTTGTCATGGCGGGTGGCGATGCGTCGCCATTGCTTGAGTTTGGCGAAGAAGCCCTCGATGCCCCAGCGCTGTTTGTATGCGATGCGGTCGTAACTGCGCTGGACCTTGCGGTGGCGGCGGGGCGGAATGACCGGTTCGCCGCCTTGTTCGGTGATGAGATCGCACAGGCTGTCGGCGTCGTAGGCGCGGTCGGCCAGCACGTGTTCGGCCTTCAGGCCGCGGATCAGGTCGCAGGCCGGGGCCATATCGTTCTGCTGGCCGGGGCCGAGCATGAAGCGCACCGGCAGGCCGAGAGCATCGACTACAGCGTGGATCTTGGTCCCGAACCCGCCTCTTGAGCGGCCCAGAGCCTGGGCTTGAACGCCCCCCTTTTTACCCTGGCCCCGGCGGCCTGGGCTTGGGCACGGATTACGGTGGCGTCGATCGCCAGCCATTCGATGTCGGGGTCATCGGACACGGCTGCGAATATCCGGTCGATCACCCCCTGTTCGATCCAACGATAATAGCGCCGCTTTACAGTCTGGTAGGGGCCAAATCGCTCGGGCAGATCACGCCACCGCCCACCCGAATGCGCCAGCCACAGCAAAGCATCCAGAAACCGCCGACCATCGCTGCGCGGTCCGCGCTTGCCCTTGCGGCCACCAGGCACAAACTCCCGAAGCCGCTCCCACTGATCGTCCCTGAGAACCTCGCCTTCCACACCAGCCTCCAAAAGCCAGTGTTGAATCAGAACTCGCGTCAGTTGGGAACCCCTAAATTGTCACTACAGCCTAGTAAAAGTCCGCGGTTTCGCCGCCGTCGCGCCGTTCGGTGCGGTGGACCTGCGTCGGCGCCTCGCGGCTGCCGCTGCGTACTTCCAGCCGCCCGTTGACGCGCCGCACCTCGGCGGGCGCCAGGATGCGCGCGTGCGCGATACCCACGGCGCTAACCTGCGGGCGCTGCGGTGCGGGCGCGGCGGCCGGGGCGCTCGCGACGAGCAACAGGGCGGCGGCAAGGGACATGGCGTTCATGCTCTGCCCTAACGGCAGGTCTTGCCAGCGCCTTAACCCTGAATCGCAACTTTTCGATCATGGCCGCGGCGCTCGTGCGGCCATGAAAAGGCCGCCTGCCCCATGGTGGGACAGACGGCCTTTCTTTCATAAACCCGGTGCCCCGCGGAGGCGGCGACACCGGGTTTCACGAAGCGATCAGAAACCCGATTTCGCCTCTGCCTTCGCTTTCAGCAGAGGTGCGATCTCGAACCCGTGCTTTTCGAGCGCGGCGACGATCTTGTCGGTGCCTTCCAGCCCCGCCCAGAACATCGGGCCGCCGCGATAGACCGGCCAGCCATAGCCATAGATCCAGACGACATCGATGTCCGATGCCCGTTGCGCCTTGCCTTCCTCCAGGATCCGCGCACCTTCGTTGACCATGGGATAGAGGGTGCGCTCGATGATCTCCTGGTCGGTGATTTCGCGCTTTTCGATACCGGCCTTTTTGCGGAACTCCTCGATGATCTCGGCAACGCGCGGGCTTTCCGACGGGTTGCGTTTCTCGTCATAATCGTAAAAACCCGCCTGCTTCTTCTGGCCCCAGCGGCCCTCGGCGCACAGCGCGTCGCGGATGTTTTCGATGCGGTTCGGGTCGCGGTGCCAGCCGATGTCGACGCCGGCAAGGTCGCTCATCTGGAACGGCCCCATCGGCATGCCGAAATCGACATGAACCTTGTCGACCTGCGCCGGGGTCGCCCCTTCGAGCAGCAGCTTCATCGCCTCCATCTGGCGCGGTTTGAGCATCCGGTTGCCGATGAAGCCGTCGCATACGCCCGCAACCACCGCGACCTTGCCGATCTTCTTGCCCGTAGCCATCGCGGTCGCCAGCGCGTCGGGCGCGGTCTTTTCGCCGCGCACGACTTCGAGCAGTTTCATCACATTGGCGGGCGAGAAGAAATGCATGCCCAGCACGTCGCCGGGGCGGTTCGTCGCGGTCGCGATCTCGTCGATATCGAGATAGGAGGTGTTCGACGCGAGGATCGCGCCGGGCTTGGCGATCGTGTCGAGCTTGCCGAAAATGTCCTTCTTGACGTCCATATTCTCATAGACCGCCTCGATGATGAGGTCGCAGTCGGCCAGGTCGTCGAGGCTCAGCGAGGGGGTGATCAGTCCCATCATCTGGTCGACCTGTTCGGGCGTGAAGCGGCCCTTGGCGGCACTGGCGTCGTAATTCTTGCGCACGACGCCAAGCCCGCGGTCGAGCGCATCCTGCGCCATTTCGACGATCGTGCAGGGGATGCCCTTTTGCAGAAAGTTCATCATGATCCCGCCGCCCATCGTCCCGGCGCCGATGATGCCGACCTTTTTGACGTCGCGCAGCTTTGTGTCCTTGGGCAGGCCGTCGATCTTCGCCGCCTGGCGTTCGGCAAAGAAGATGTGGCGCTGCGCCGCCGACTGGCTGCCGAACATCAGCTTCATGAACTGCTCGCGCTCGAAGGCGAGGCCTTCGTCGAAGGGCAGCCGCGTCGCCGCCTCGACGCAGGCGAGGTTGGCGTAAGGTGCCTCGAACCCGCGCCAGCGCTTGGCATTGGCGGCCTTCAGCCGTTCGATCACCGCGACGTCGCCAAACACCGGGCGTTCGCGCGTCGGGCGCGGGCCGTCGGCGATCTTCGCGCGCGCAAAGGCGATGGCATCGGCGGCCAGGCTGTCCTCACCCGCGAGTTCATCGACCAGCCCCATCTCCTTCGCCTTGGGCGCCGGCACCGGATCGCCGGTCGAGGTCATCGTCGCCGCGGCTTCGACGCCGACGATGCGCGGCAGGCGCTGCGTACCGCCCGCACCGGGCAGCAGGCCCAGCTTGACTTCGGGCACGCCGAGCTTCGCCGAGGGAACGGCGATGCGATAATGGCAGACGAGCGCGGTCTCCAGCCCGCCGCCGAGCGCGGTGCCGTGGATCGCGGCGACGACGGGCTTTGAGGCCACTTCGATGCTGTTGAGCACCGCGTTGAAATCGGGACCGCGCGGCGGCTTGCCGAATTCGCTGATGTCGGCGCCCGCGATGAAGGTCGCGCCGGCGCAGCGCAGCACGATCGCTTTCACGCTGTCGTCGGCCAGCGCGGCCTTGAAATGATCTGCGAGCCCCTGACGGACGTGCCAGCTCAGCGCGTTCACGGGGGGGTTGTTGACGATGATGACGGCGATTTCGCCATCCTTTTCCATCGTGACGGAAATGGGGGTGTCTTCGGTCATGGGAGAACTCCTTCAAATAAGCCCGCTCGCATCGAGCGAAGTCGAGATGCCCCTCGGGCTAGGCGCCCGTTCGATGGGTGTCTCGACTTCGCTCGATGCGAGCGGAGAGGTGGTGTTGCATCTTCAGTCATCAATCGCGGCGTGGATCAGCGTCTTGACCTCGCGCCGCACGGGATAGGTGGAGGAGGGCATGAGCTGGGTCATGAACACCATGCAAATCTCTTCGACCGGATCGACGAAGAAGCCGGTCGAGAACATGCCGCCCCAGTAGAAATCGCCCGCCGAGCCGGGGATGCCCGCGCGCGCCGGATCGAGCGTGACCGCGAAGCCGAGCCCGAAACCGATCCCGGCATTCTCGTCCTCGCTGAACACGCCGACGCTGTGCTGCGTCAGGTCGCCGCCGCCGACGAGGTGGTTCGCGGTCATCAGATCGAGCGTCTTGCGGCTGACGATCCGCACATCGCCCAGCTTGCCGCCGCCGAGCAGCATCAGGCAGAAACGGTGATAGTCGTGGAGCGTCGAGGCAAGCCCGCCGCCGCCCGAATGAAAGCTCCTGTCCTTCGCCCAGCGGCTGCGTGCGCCTTCGTCAAAGCCCTGCATCCTGTCTTTCGGGTGAAAGGCATGGGCGTCGGTGAGCCGGTGCTGCTGGTCGGCAGCCACCTTGAATCCCGTATCGACCATGCCCAGCGGGCCGAAGATGCGCTCCTGCAAAACCTCTGCAAAAGGCTTGCCCTCGATGCGCTCGATCACCGCGCCGAGCACGTCGGTCGCCATCGAATAATTCCAGTGCGCGCCGGGGTCGAACTGCAGCGGGATTTTCGCGAGCGCGGCGATGAAGCTGTCCATCGTATAATCGGCGTCGAAATCGTCGATCCGTGCCTTGCGATAAGCGGCATCGACCGGGGTACGCTCCTGAAAGCCATAGGTCAGGCCCGCGGTATGCCGCAGCAGGTCGACCATGCGGACCGGCTGTGCTGGCGGGCGCGTCAGGAACGGCACATTGCCGCCGCCCGCGACGAACACGCCGGTGTCCCTGAACTCGGGGCAGAACTTCACGAGCGGATCGGACAGCGCGACCTTGCCCTCTTCGACCAGCATCATGAAGGCGATGCTGGTGATCGGCTTGGTCATGCTCGCGATGCGAAAGATCGCATCGTCTTTCAGCGCTTCGCCCGGCCGCGCCTCGCCGATGCCCGACTGGTGCGCGATCTCGCCGCGCCGCGACACCAAAGTCGCGGCGTGCGGCAGACGGCCGGTGCTGACATATTTGGCTTCGAGAAAAGCCGGAATGCGGTCGAGCCGCGCCGTGTCGAAACCGTGACCCATATCTATCCTGTCAATGCGAAGTCTGGCCAAGCAACTGGCGCGTCACCGGATGCGAGCTGGTCAGTCCGCCGTCAACCGCAATCGCCTGTCCGTTGACATAGCTCGCCTGATCGCTCGCGAGGAACAGCGCGACATTGGCGAGCTCCTCGGGTTGTGCCGCGCGTTTCAGCGGATTGAGCTGGCCGAGCTTGTGGGTCACCTCCTTGGCGCGCGCATAGTCGAAGGTCGGCTTGGTCATTCCCGTTTCGGTCAGGCCGGGGCAGATGGCGTTGACGCGCACGCCGCTGCCGGTCAGTTGCTGCGCGGCGACCTTGGCGAGGTTGATGACCCCCGCCTTCGACGCCGAATAGGCGCCCGGACCCGCGCCCGAATTGATCCCCGCGACGCTCGCGGTCAGCACGATCGCGCCGCCGCGCCCCTGATCGACCATCGCCTTGCCGGCATGTTTCACCATCAGCGCGGGGCCGATCAGGTTGACGCGCAAAGTTTCGGCCCAGGCCGCGGGGTCGAAATCGAAAATGCCGCCCATGTCGCCGATGATCCCGGCGTTGGCGAAGGCGACGTCGAGCCCGCCGAAGCTTTCCTTTGCGGTCGCGACCATCGCGGCGACATCGGCTTCGACGCCCGCGTCGATTTCCATCGCGATCGCCTCGCCCCCCGCATCCTTCACCATTTGCGCGGTTTCGTGCACCGCCGCGCTCTTGTCGCCGATGACGAGCTTCGCCCCTTCGGCAGCAAACCGCAGCGCGCTCGCGCGGCCGATGCCGCTGCCCGCGCCCGTGATGATCGCAACCTTGCCGTCCAACGCGCCCATCATGCGCCTCCCGAAATCGTGGCCCCGCCATCGCAAACGATGGTCTGGCCGGTGGTAAAAGCCCCCGCCTTGCTGGCGAGGAACACCGCGGCGCCCGCGATCTCGTGCGGTTCGCCGATGCGCTTCAGCGTCGAGGCGGCGGTCGAGCGTTTGAGATTTTCGGGATTTTCCCACAAGGCGCGCGCCATGTCGGTACGGATCAGCCCCGGCGCGATGCAATTGACGCGCACGCCCCTCGGCCCGAACTCGACCGAAAAATTGCGCGCGACCTGCATGTCGGCGGCCTTGGAAATCCCGTAAGCGCCGATGATCGGCGATCCTTTCAGCCCGCCGATCGAACTGATGATCGTGATCGACCCGTCGCCGCGTTCGAGCATTTCGGGCGCGACCATGCTGATCAGCCAGTGGTTGGACAGGATATTATTGTCCATGATCTTGCGGAACTGCTCGTCGCTGATGCCGAGGCCGGGGCCATAATAGGGGTTCGACGCGGCGTTGCAGACGAGCGCGGTGATCTTGCCGAAGGCGGCGCGCGTCTCGTTGACGAGGTTCTGAAGATCATCCTTCGACGAGATGTTCGCCGCGACCGCAATCGCGGTGCCTTCGCCGAACCGCGCGTTGATCTCCGCCGCGGTGGCGTCGCACGCATCTTGCTTGCGGCTCGAAATCACGACCTTCGCGCCCTGTTCGGCCATCGCTTCCGCCGTCGCCTTGCCGATGCCGCGCGACGATCCGGTGATCAGCGCGACCTGGCCGGTCATGTCGAACAGGCTCATGCCCCGGCCTTTCGTGCAAAGTCCCACGCGCGTGCGGCCAGCGGCTGCACGCGCTCCGACATCGCCTTGGCATGAGCCGACGAGGCGGTGCCGTCGATGACGCGCTTCTTGATACCCTGCATGATCCCGGCGAGGCGGAAGAAATTATAGGCGAAATACCAGTTCATGTCGGGCACCCCGTCGCGGCCGGTGGCGGCGCAATAGCGCTGGACCATCTCGTCGAGTTCGGGGATGCCGAGCGCGGCGCGGTCGAGGTCCATGACCCCTGAACGCCCGCCATTTTCCGTCACCCACGCCATCGCGACATAGGTGAAATCGGCGAGCGGATCGCCCAGCGTCGACAGCTCCCAGTCGAGCACCGCCAGAACCTCTGGCCGGTCCTTGGCATAGATCATGTTGTCGATGCGGTAATCGCCGTGGACGACGCTGGTGCGCGTCTGTTCGGGCAATGTGGCAGGCAGAAAGGCGATCAGCCGTTCCATCTCGTCCATCGTCTCGGTCTCGGCGAGCTTGTACTGCTTCGTCCAGCGATCGACCTGGCGCCCGAAATAATTGCCGGGCTTGCCGAAATCGGACAGCCCCGCCGCCTCGACGTCGACCTTGTGCAGCGCGGCGAGCGTGTCGATCATCGCCTCATAGGTCGCGCGGCGGTTCTCCGGCGTCGATCCGGGCATCGACCCGTCCCAGATCGTCTGCCCATCGACCATCGCCATCACATAGAACCAGCTGCCGATCACATTGTCGTCGGTGCAAAGCCCATATTGGCGCGCGACGGGAAAGCCCATCTTATAGAGGCCGGCCTGCACCTTATATTCGCGGTCGACCGCATGGGCGGAGGGGAGCAGCGGGCCAAAGGGCTTGCGGCGCAGGACATAATTTCCCGATGGCGACGAGATCTTGTAGGTCGGGTTCGACTGGCCGCCGGCGAACTTGCTCTGCGTCAGCGGGCCTTTGAACCCCTCGACATTCGTTTCCATCCACGCGGTCAGCTTCGCTTCGTCGAGCACGTCCGCCCCTTCGGGCGCGACGGTGCCGCTGAAGGCCTTTTGGGCGTCAAGAGTCATAAGCCCCTCCCCTTTAGGGGAGGGGTTGGGGTGGGGGCCATCGGCCTTGCGCAAGGCCGATGGCCCCCACCCGCTGCGACTAAGCCAGCAAGCTGGCAAGTCTCGCTGCCCTCCCCTGAAGGGGAGGGCGAAGAGATGCGCCCCGCCATCATTGGTCGAATACGATCACCGATCGTGCGGCGTCGCCCTTCTTCATCTTGTCGAATCCCTCGTTGATGCGGTCAAGCGGGATCGTCTCGGCAATGATCGAATCGAGGTCGAGCAGCCCGCGGAGGTAGAAATCGACGAGTCGCGGGATGTCGACCGGGAAGCGGTTGCCGCCCATGATCGCGCCCTGCAGTTTCTTGCCCGAAAGCAGGTCCATCGCGCCGAGCCCGACCTTTTCGTTGAGCGGCATCATGCCCAGGATCGTCGCGGTGCCGCCGCGCCGCAGCGACGCGACCGCGAGGCTCGCCGAGGCGGGGCGCCCGACCGCCTCGATCGCATGATCGACGCCGCCTTTGGAGATTTCGACGATCTGCTTCGCGGCATCGTCCGACAGCGCATCGACGACGTCGGTGGCGCCCAGCTTCTTCGCGAGTTCGCGCTTCTCGGGAATCGGATCGGCGGCGATGATGCGTCCGGCGCCCGCTATCTTCGCCGCGTTGATGGTGGCGAGACCGACGCCGCCGCAACCGACGACCGCGACCGTTTCGCCCGGCGTGACCTTGCATGCGTTGAAGATTGTCCCGGCACCCGTCGTCACCGCGCAGCCGATCACCGCCGCGCGATCGAGCGGCATTTCGGGATCGATCGCGACGCAGGCATGTTCGTGGACCAGCATCACCTCCGAAAAGGCACTGAGATTGAGCATCTGGTTCACCGGCGACCCGTCGGGGCGCGTGATCCGCGATGCCGATCCGGCGGGGCGCCGCGTGTCGCCGCCCATGCACAGCGACATACGCCCGGTGACGCAGAACTCGCAGTGGCCGCAAAAGGCGCTGAGGCAGGTGACGACCGCATCGCCGACCTTCACCGTGCGCACCTCGCTGCCGACCGCCTCGACGATCCCCGCGGCTTCGTGGCCGGGGATCGCGGGCAGCGGATGCGGATAGGCGCCGTCGATGAAATGCAGGTCCGAATGGCACAGGCCGCACGCCGCGGTGCGGATGCGCACCTCATGCGGGCCGGGCTTGTCGACGACGATATCCTCGATGACGAGCGGCTTGCCCGGTTCGATCAGGATCGCGGCTTTGGTCATTTATAGCTCCGTATCATTCCCCCTCCCGCAAGCGGGAAGGGGGGGGCGTGTTTACCGCGAAACCCCGATGTCGCCCGACGAAAAACCGGGGTCGGCCGCGGGCGAATGTTTCGCGAACTCGATTCGCGCGATTGCGCGGGCGTGCACCTCGTCGGGGCCGTCGGCGATGCGCAGCGTGCGCTGGTGCGCATAGGCCTTGGCCAGCCCGAAATCCTCGCTGACGCCGCCGGCGCCATGCGCCTGAATCGCGTCGTCGATGATTTGCAGCGCCATGTTCGGCGCCTGCACCTTGATCATCGCGATTTCGGCGGCGGCCGACTTGTTGCCGATCTTGTCCATCATGTCGGCGGCCTTCAGGCAGAGGAGGCGCGTCATCTCGATATCGATACGCGCGCGCGCGATCCGCTGTTCCCAGATGCTCTGCTCGGCGATCGTCTTGCCGAAGGCGACGCGCGACTGGAGCCGCTTGCACATCTTTTCCAGCGCCTCTTCGGCGACGCCGATCGTGCGCATACAGTGGTGGATGCGACCCGGCCCCAGACGGCCCTGCGCGATTTCGAAACCGCGGCCTTCGCCGAGCAGCATCGCCTCCTCGGCATTGACCCGGACGTCCTTCAGCTCGATTTCCATATGGCCGTGCGGCGCATCGTCATAGCCGAAGACGGGCAGGTGGCGCTTGATCGTGACCCCCGGCGCGTCGAGCGGCACGACCAGCATCGACTGCTGCGCGTGACGCTTGGCGCCGAAATCGGTCTTGCCCATCACGATCGCGACCTTGCAGCGCGGATCGCCCGCGCCCGACGACCACCATTTGGTGCCGTTGATGATATAATCGTCGCCGTCGCGCTCGATCCGCGTCTCGATATTCGTCGCGTCGGACGAGGCGACCGCGGGTTCGGTCATCAGGAAGGCCGACCGGATCTCGCCGTTCATCAGCGGCTTCAGCCATCTGTCCTTCTGCGCGCGCGTGCCGTAACGGTGGAACACCTCCATATTGCCCGTGTCGGGCGCCGAGCAGTTGAAGACCTCGCTCGCAAAGCCGATGCGCCCCATTTCCTCGGCGCACAGCGCATATTCAAGATTGGTAAGCCCCGGCCCCTCGAACTCGAAAGTGTCGTCGACATGGTGGTGCGCGGCGCTGCGCGGCGGCATGAACAGGTTCCAGATGCCCGCGGCCTTCGCCTCGGCCTTCAGATCCTCGACGACCTGGATGACCTTCCAGCGATCGCCCGCCGCATCCTGTTCATAATAGGTCGGCACCGCGGGGCGGACCTTGCGTTCGATGAACTCGCGCACACGGCCCTGCCAATGCGCCTGCCGTTCGGTGAGATCGAAATCCATGCGATGCGTCCTTTCCCTTTACGTTCACGTAAACCTTTGGACCGATTCGGCGGGCTTGCCAAGTCCTGCGGTCCGAAAATTACCTCATTTGGCCACGCCGCGCAGTTTTCTCTCACGGGTGCGCGCCGCTTGCGTCGGGTTCGGCGCGCGCCGCGTCGCTCAATATCGCCAGCCGCGCTTCATGGTCGGCGCGCGAGATGGGAAAGCGGCGCATCACGATCAGCCCCAGCGTCCCGATGACGAGGATCGCGAGCGCATAGCCGAGCGCGAGATTGCCGAGCACGTCCGCGCCGACCTCGCCCGGCTTCGCATTTGCCGGAAAGGCCGCGAGCGACAGGATCAGCCCCGCGACAAAGATGCCGATGCCCGTCGCGCATTTCTGCATGAAGAAATAGCCGGCAAAGAACAGGCCTTCGGACCGTCGCCCCGTCTCGCTCTGCGACGCCTCGACGACATCGGCCATCATCGACGACGACAGGATCATCAGGATGATCGAAAATGTGTTGCTGACGAACACCAGCGCGAACATCGCGGGGACGCTGGGCTTGCCGGGCAGGCCGGGGAAGATGCCCTGAATCCAGGCGAAATAGATACCGCTGTTGACGAGCAGCGCGACCGCGCCGGCAAAGATCGCACCGTCGCGCTTGCCGAGCCGAGCCGAGATCGGCGCGACGAGGATGAACGCCGCGAGCATCGTCGCAAAGAGCAGGAAAACATAAGCGACCATCTCGCCCTGCGTGAACTGCCAGAAAAAGCCGAGCAGATAATTGTTCATGGAAAAGGTGATGCCCTGATTGACGAAGCCGAACAGCGCCGCAAAGATCAGCCACAGAAAGGCGCGGTTCGACAGCGTATCGCGCATTTCGCCGAGCACTTTGCGCAGCGTTGTTTTGGCTTTGACATCGGCGACGTTCGACACCGCGATGCGCTTGTGCTGCCCCGCCGCCGACAGCATCACCGCCCCCGTCATCAACAGTGCGCCGGTCAGCGCATAGGGGAAATAGCCGTCGGGATCGACGAGCCCCTTTGCGCCGCCGAAAAAGACGCCGTAAGCGAGCAGCAGGATCAGCAGCCCGCCGCCCCAGCCGAACAGGAAGCGGTATCGCATCACCGCGGTGCGCTCGTCATAATCGGCAGTGAGTTCGGGGACGATCGCGACCGAGGGCACTTCGCACATCGACACGAGCGAGCGGACGATGATCGCAAAGCCGATCAGCCAGGCGACGGTCATCGTGTCGCTCATTGCTGGCGGGTTCCACAGCAGCATCCACATGATCGCCAGCGGAATTGGCGCGCCGTAAAGCCACGGCAGGCGGCGGCCCCAGCGGCTGCGCGTGCGGTCGGTCAACTCGCCGATCACCGGGTCGACAAAGGCATCGGCGATCAGCGCGACCATGATCGCAAGCCCGACGATCCCGGCGTCGAGCCCGATCACCTGATTATAGAAGAGCAGCAGGAAGGTCGAAAAGCCGTTGTCCTTGACGCCATAGGCGATGCTGCCCAGCCCGTGCGTGACCTTCAGCCAGACGGGCAGGCGTTCGGGGCGTGGGACCGCGGCCATCGCCGCGCTCACGCTGGCGCTCCGGCCTTGGCAGCCTCCTCCATCTGCGCCAGCGCGTCGAACATCCCCGGTGTTTCGGGGTCCCAGGCGTGGCGCTGGCCGATCGTCAGCCCGCCGTCGACGAGCAGATGCGTGCCGGTCATGAAGCTCGACTCGTCGCTCGCAAGATACGCCACGGCGTTGGCAATGTCCTCGGGCTGGCCGCCGCGCGCGACGGGTTGCGCCTGCGCGCTCATCCCGGCGATGATCGCGTTCGCCTCTGCCTTCATCGCGTCGGGCACGTCGAGCGACGCGGCGAAGATATTGGTGTTGATGAAGCCGGGGCAGATTGCGTTCACCCGGATGCCATATTGCGCCAGATCGGTCGCGGCGACCCTGGTCAGATGCAGCACGCCCGCCTTGGCCACCGCATAGGCGGTGGGCGAATAGCCGGCGCCCAGCGCCGCAACGCTCGCGGTGTTGACGATGCTCGCGCCCTTGCGGCCCTTCATGTGCGGCGCAGCATAACGGATACCCATCGCGACCGATTTCAGCACCAGGTCCATCGTCGCATCCCAGCCCTCGGGCGTAATCTCGTCGATTGGCGCGCGGTCGCCGCCCGCGGCGGCATTGTTGAAGACGATATCGATACCGCCCGCCTTCGCCGCGGCGGCATCCATCAGCGCCTCGATATCGGACGGAACCGTGACGTCGCAGCGCACGAAGTCGATCCTGCCGTTCGACGCGTCGGCGAGCGCGCGGCCGCCCGCTTCGTCGATGTCGGCGGCAAAGACATGCGCGCCTTCGCCCGCGAGTTTGAGCACAGTCGCCTTGCCGATGCCCGATGCCGCGCCGGTGACGACGGCGACTTTGCCTGCGAATCGCATATCCTGCTCCCGTTTTCTTTTGCCACTTAGCTTAGGCGCGCCGAATGCCGCGTCAACGCCGGTCGATTCGACGCTACGGCGCCGTAGCGGCAGGCGTCGACGCCCAAGTTGACGCTTGCGTAAAGCGGCGAAGCGGACGTAGGTTTGCGCGCAGAAGAGGAGCCAAAAGGATGAGCGAACTGGACGCGTTCCGCACCGAGGTGCGCGCATGGCTGGCGGCGAATTGCCCCCCCGAAATGCGTGAGCCCGTGCGCGACGAGGATGATGTCTGCTGGGGCGGGCGCAAATGGGTGTTCAAGAACGACGCCCAGAAGGCGTGGCTCGAAGCCTGCGTTTCCAAGGGCTATACCGTCCCTGACTGGCCCAAGGCCTATGGCGGCGCGGGCCTCACCCCCGAACGGACCAAGATCCTCAAACAGGAAATGAAGCGCATCCATGCCCGCTCGCCGCTCGACAGCTTCGGCATCTGGATGCTCGGCCCCGCGCTGCTCAAATTCGGCACCGAGGAGCAGAAGGTCCATTATCTGAACCAGATCGCGCGCGGCGAAATCCGCTGGTGCCAGGGCTATAGCGAACCCGGCGCGGGCAGCGATCTCGTCAGCTTGCAGACCTTCGGCGAGGACAAGGGCGATCACTGGGTCGTCAACGGCTCGAAGATCTGGACCAGCTATGCCGACAAGGCCGACTGGATCTTCTGCCTCGTCCGCACCGACAAGACGAACAAATATCAGGGCATCACCTTCATGCTTTTCGACATGGAGAGCCCCGGCGTCACCACCAAGCCGATCCTGCTGATCTCCGGCAACTCGCCCTTCTGCGAGACTTTCTTCGACGATGTGAAGGTGCCCAAGACGCAATATGTGGGCGAGATCAACCGCGGCTGGGACGTCGCCAAATATCTGCTCGGCCACGAACGCGAGATGATTTCGGGCGGCGGTGCGGGCGGCGACATGGTCAGCGTCGGCGCGCTCTTCGCGAAATCGCTCGGGCTCAACGACCGCGGCGAACTCGACGACCCCGTCCTGCGCGCCGAAATGGCGGCGTTCGACACCGACGTCTTCGCCTATCGCGCGATGGGCGAGCGCTTCATGGACATGTGGAAGACCGGCCGCGCGCATCCGGCCAGCTCGAACATGATGAAATATGTCGGGACCGAGCTCAACAAGCGTCGGCACGAACTGGTGATGGCGGGCGGCGGCAGCGACGCGCTCGAATGGGACAGCGCCGAAAGCAGGGGCGGCGCCCGCGCGCGCAGCTGGCTGCGCACCAAGGCCAATTCGATCGAGGGCGGGACGAGCGAAGTCATGCTCAACGTCATCGCCAAGCGCATCCTGGAATTGCCGGGGGCGTAACGACTCGTCGCCCCAGCGAAAGCTGGGGCCGCTATCGGGACAGAGCGGTGTTGGCCGCCAACGATCCCAGCTTTCGCTGGGATGACGACAAGAGAGATTGGGACAGATATGCCGCTCTATCACAATGACGACCAGGCGATGCTCAAGGACAGCGTCGCGCCCTTCGTCGCCGAACAGGCGCCGGTGTCGCACCTGCGCAAGCTGCGCGACAGCGCCGACGCCACCGGCTTCTCGCGCGACCTCTGGGCGCAGTTCACCGAAATGGGCCTGCCGGGGATGCTCGTTGCCGAGGAGCATGGCGGGCTCGGCATGGGGCATATGGAGGCGGGCATCGTGCTCGAGGAAATCGGCCGCAACCTGACCCCCTCACCCTTCCTGTCGACCAGCGTCGGCGCGGTCGCCGCGCTGGCCAAGGCAGGCGGAACGCAGGCCGGCCGCTGGCTCCCCGCCATCGCCAGCGGTGAAGCGATCGTCGCGCTCGCGATCGACGAAGGCGCCAAGCACCGCCCCGACCGCATCGCCACCACCGCGACGCGCGCCGGAAACGGCTTTCGGTTGGACGGCAAAAAGAGCTTCGTCCTCCACGGCCATGTCGCCGACATGAGCATCGTCGCGGCAAAGACCGACGGCGGCATCACCCTGTTCGCGGTGCCGAAGGACGCGAAAGGCCTGACCGCCGATCCGCGCCGCCTCGTCGATTCGAGCCTCGCGAGCCATGTCACCCTCGACGGGGTCGAGGTCGATGCCGACGCGGTGATCGGCGAGGTCGATGCCGGCGGCGAGATTCTCGACGCGCTGCTCGCAGCCACCCGCACCGGGGCGGCTGCCGAAATGGTCGGGGTGGGGCAGGGGGCGATGGACATGACCGTCGCCTATCTCAAGGAACGCAAGCAGTTCGGGCGTCTGATCGGCGAGTTTCAGGGCCTCCAGCACCGCGCCGCGCATCTCTATGGCGAGATGGAAGTCGCGCGCGCGGCGGTGATGAAGGCGCAGCAATTGCTCGACGAGGGCAGCGAAGGCGCGAAGCTGATGGTCTCGGTCGCGAAAGCCAAGGCCGGGCGCGCCGCCAACCTCGCGGTGCGCGAAGGCGTGCAGATGCACGGCGGCATCGGCATGACCGACGAATATGACATCGGGCTCTATATGAAACGCGACCGTGCGCTGGCGGAATATATGGGCGATGTGCATTATCACATCGACCAGGTCGCGCGGATGAACGGCTACTAAGGTGCAATCACGCCCTCCCCTTCAGGGGAGGGCAGCGAGACTTGCCAGCTTGCTGGCTTAGTCGCAGCGGGTGGGGGCCAGAGGCCTTGCGCTACGCCGCGAGCCCCCACCCCCAACCCCTCCCCTGAAGGGGAGGGGCTTAGAAAGGATAACGCCATGAACCTCACTGACATGTTCGGCCTCGACGGCCGCATCGCCCTCGTCACCGGCGGCTCGCGCGGCATCGGCAAGATGATCGTCGAGGGCTATCTCGCCGCGGGCGCCGCGCGCGTTTATATCTCGGCGCGCAAGACCGCGCAGATTGAGGAAGCCGTCGCCGATTTCGAAACGCGCTATCCGGGCAAGGTCATCGGCCTACCCGTAGACCTCTCGACGGTCGAGGGCTGCCGCGCGCTCGCCAGAGAACTCGAAGCGCGCGAGGAGCGCCTCGACATCCTCGTCAACAATGCCGGCGCGGCGTGGGGCGAACCCTTCGAGGGCTTTCCCGAAGCGGGCTGGGACAAGGTGATGGACATCAACGTCAAATCGCCCTTCTTCCTGACGCAGGCGCTGCATGGGTTACTCAAGGCTGCGGGCACGCACGAACGCCCCGCCAAGGTCATCAACATCGGCTCGATCGACGGGATGCGCCTCAATCCGTGGGAAACCTACAGCTATCATGCGTCGAAAGCCGCAATCCTCTATCTCACCAAGCGCCTCGCGGCGCGCCTCGTCACCGACCATATCCTCGTCACCGCGATTGCGCCGGGCGCCTTCCAGTCGGACATGAACAAGGCGGCGCGCGACCATGGCGACGCGGTCGCGAAGAGCATTCCGGTGAAACGCATCGGCGTGCCCGAGGATATGGCCGGCGCTGCGATCTATCTCGCGTCGAAGGCGGGCGATTATGTGGTGGGCGACACGATCACGGTCGACGGCGGGCTGGTCCACGGCGATCTGAAGACCAGCATCGACGCCTGATCCAAGCCCCTCCCTTTCAGCGGAGGGCGTGGACCAATTGACTCGTTCATCGCCAAGGTGTATTATTCAACTAATGCACCAAGGAGACGTGTCATGCGTTTTGCGTATCTGATCCTCCCGATGATGCTCCTCGCCGCCTGCGGGTCGGAGGAGAAGCGGACCGCCGATCGGCCGGAGGTCACGATCAATGCCGGCGACGACCAGGGCGGGGTCGTGGTCAAGGCGGGCAAGGACGGCGGCAATATCAAGATCGGCGGCAAGGGCGCCTCGATCGACATCGACATCCCCGATTTCGTCGACCTCGATGTCGAGGGCGATTTCGACATCGACGGCGTCAAGCTTTACCCTGGCAGCAAGGTGACCACGGTCGACGTCAATGCGACCGAAAAGGACGGGCTGGACAATACGACGGTCAAGCTCGGCTTCACCGCGCCCGCGGCGCCCAAGGTCGCCGCCGACTGGATGGCGGCCGAATTCGCGAAAAAGAGCGTTCAGGTCACGCGCACCGGCGACACGCTCGCGGGCAAGGACAAGGACGGCGATGCCTTTACGATCAAATTCGGGCCGGACGGCAAAAATGCCAAGGGCGAGGTGCTGATCGTCAAGCGGTGATCGCCGCTTTCCTCATAATCGTCACCCCGGCGAAGGCCGGGGTCTCACCCTATCGTGTTGAGGCACCGGCGAGATCCCGGCCTTCGCCGGGATGACGGAAGGAGAGGAGTCTACCCGCTGTTCCTCAGCGCCGTCGCAATCGCGTTGATCGTCAGCTGGATGCCCTCGGCGATGCGCGGATCGGTTTCGCCCGCGCGGTGGCGCTTCATCAGCTCGATCTGGAGCAGGTTGAGCGGTTCGATATAGGGCAGGCGCAGCCGGATCGACGCCTCGAGCGCCGGGTTCTTCTCGAGCAGCCGTGTCTGGCCGGTGATCTCGAGCAGTCCGTCGTGCGCGCGGTTCCACCCGTCCTTGATGCGACCGAAGATCGCGTCATGTCCGTCGATCTGGCTCGCCAGCCCCGCATAGCGCGCCGCAATCCCCATGTCGGACTTGGCGAGCACCATCTCCATATTGCCGAGCAGCGCGGCAAAGAAGGGCCAGCTCGCCGCCATGTCGGTCAGCAGCGCCTTGTCCGCGAACGCCGCGAAGGCTTCGCCCGTGCCGTACCAGCCGGGCAGCATCGTGCGCGCCTGCGCCCAGCTGAACACCCAGGGAATTGCGCGCAGATCCTCGATCGCGGTCGATTTGGTGCGGCTCGACGGCCGCGACCCGATCTTGAGCGTCGCAATCTCGGCGATCGGCGTCATCGCGCGGAAAAAATCCCTGAACGCCGGGGTATCGTAAACCAGCCCGCGATAGGCGGCGAAGGCGGTGTCCGACAGCGCGTCCATCGCCGCGGTAAAGCGCTCCGCTTCCTTCGCGCCCATCGCCTCGGGCTCGAGGCTCGCGAGCAGGCTCGCCGACACCATCGCTTCCAGATTGGTCGCCGCGCTGTCGATCGTGCCATATTTCGCCGCGATCACCTCGCCCTGTTCGGTGATGCGGATGCGTCCCTGCACCGTGCCCGCGGGCTGCGCGCGGATCGCGGCAAAGGCGCTGCCGCCGCCGCGCCCGACCGCGCCACCGCGGCCGTGGAACAGCTGCATCGCGGTGTCGGCTTGCTCGAACACCGGGGTCAGCGCCGCCGACGCCTGGTGCAGCCCCCAGGTCGACGTCAGATAACCGCCGTCCTTGTTCGAATCCGAATAGCCGATCATCACTTCCTGATGTCCGCGCGCAGCGACATGCGGCGCGATTTCGGGCAGCGCGAAATAGGCCGCCATGATCGCGGGCGCGTCATCGAGGTCGGCGATCGTCTCGAACAGCGGCACCACCATCAGATTGTCGCGGCTCTCCGCCGACCACAGCCCGCCCTCGCGCGCCAGCACATGGACTTCGAGCAGGTCGGACAGGCTTTCGGCCTTGCTGATGATCCACTGGACGATCGCGTCCTTGCCCAGCCTCTTGCGCACGTCGGCGGCGGCGTGGACGATCGCGAGTTCGCCCGCCGTCTCCTCGCTCCATTCGTGCCACGGCGCGGCGAGCGGGCGGTTGACGCCAAGCTCCTTGCGCAGCAACGCGACGCGCGCCGCTTCGTCGAGCGTCAGATAATCGGCTTCGACCCCCGATATGTTGAACAGTTCGGCGAGCACGCGTTCGTGGACCGCGCTGTTCTGCCGCATGTCGAGCGTCGCCAGATGGAATCCGAACACCTCGACCGCGCGGATCAGCCGCCCGAGCGCACCGATTCCGGCGAGCTGGCCCTTGCCGCTCGCCGACAGGCCGCTGGCGATGGTGACGAGGTCGCGGCGGAAATCGCCGGGCGCGGCATAGGGTTCGCCCTTCAGCGCGCCGGGGCGCGGGGGCGGCTTGCCGGTGATCGCGGCGTAAGTCGCCGACAGCCGGGCATAGATGCCCGACAGCGCGCGGCGATAGGGTTCGTCGCTGCGGCTCGGCGCGGTGTCGCCGCTCGCCTCGGCGAGGGCTTCGACCGCGTCGGTCACTGGCGCGAGCGTCGACGATACCGACAGTTCGGCGCCGAGCGCATGAACCTGGTCGATATAATGGCCGATCACCGCCGCGGCATTGCGGCCCGTCGCCATGCGCAGCGTTTCGGCGGTGACGAAGGGATTGCCGTCGCGGTCGCCGCCGATCCAGCTGCCGATGCGCAGGAAGCTCGCGGGGCGCTGCCCCAACTCCTTTTCCCAGCGCGCATAAAGTTTGGGCACCACGGGCAGGAAGACGTCGCGCAAATAGGTGAGCGCATTGTCGATCTCGTCGGCGACGAACAATTTCTGCGTGCGCAGCGGGCGCGTCTGCCACAGCAGCACGACCTGCCGCCGGATCGCGTCCTCGACCACATCGCCTTCGGGTGTTTCGTCGAGGCCCGCATCGCGCATCCGCATCAGTTCGGCGATGCGGTTCTTGTGGTCGAGCATCGACTTGCGCCGCACCTCGGTCGGGTGCGCGGTGAGCACCGGCGCGATCAGCGCCGCGTTCAGCAGCGCCGCGACTGCCGCGCTGTCGATCCCGTCGGCTTTCAGCTTTTCCAGCGCCGCCGCAACCGTCGCTTCGGGCTCGGCGGCGATACCCTGGCGGTCTTCGGCGAGGTTGGCGAGCATCGAAAAGAGCATGAAACCGCGGACGAAGGCGATGGTGTCGTCGAGGCTCAGCGCATCGAGTCCCGGATCGATCGCCTCCGCCCCCGCGATCCCGCGGTGCCTGTCGACGCTCGACGAGCGGATATATTCGGTCTGGCGGAACAATTTGTCGCCGCCATAGGCGCGGATGACGTCGCCGAGGATCCGCCCGAGATAGCGGATGTCGGGATTCTGCGAGATCTGGATCGGTGGGCCCATGCGCCCAGCTTGCTGCACCTGCGAAGGCCGAGGGTCAAGCCGCGCATAGCTATGCTTGGGTTAGTTCAATGCGTTTTGACCAGCATCAACATGCCCATATCGATCACGCGGCGGCCATCGAACGGAACATTGTTGCGCGTGTCGGTGATGAACATCAGTCGCCCCGACGCGTCGCTGATGCGCGCCGACACGGCGTAACTGTGGCGCGGGTCGAGCTGGCGCTGATCGACCGTCAGCGAAAAGGCAAAGGGCACCTGCCGGCCGTCGGCGGTGAAGGATTGCCGAGCGACCGTCGTCGATGGCGCATCGGCCAGGCTGACGTCGGCAAGGGCGATTTCGACCCGCGCCGTCGGCGGCAACGCGATGCGCTCGCGATAGGTGATGCTCCCGGTGACGGTCACGGGCTGCTCGGCGGGCGGGATTGTCGCGCAGGCGGCGAGCAGCGGGGCGGCGACCATGCCGACGGCGAGCATTCGGGTGACGCGAACCATGATGTGTCTCCTTTTCCGATGGTTGGCGCGCGCCTAATGCCATCGAGGTGAACCCATGCTGTCGCGCCCGTCGTGCCGCTGTCAGCCTTCGAGTTCAACATCCCAGTACAGCCAGTCGATCCAGCTCGTGTGCAGATAGTTGGGCGGGAACGCCCGGCCATTGTCCTGCAGCTGCCAGCTCGTCGGGCGCCACGGCTGGCGATGGAGCGGCATATGCGCCTGTTGTGGCGTTCGGCCACCCTTCTTCAGGTTGCACGGGGCGCAGGCGGTCGTGACATTCTCCCACGTCGTGCGCCCGCCCAATCGCCGCGGCACGACATGATCGAAGGTCAGATCCTTGCCCGACCCGCAATACTGGCACGCAAAACGGTCGCGCAGGAACAGGTTGAACCGCGTGAAGGCGGGATGCTCCGACGGCTTCACATATTGGCGCAGCGCAATGACGCTGGGGATCGGCATCGTCCGCGTCGGCGAATGAATCTCGCGCTCGTAATTCTCGACGATGGTGACGCGGTCGAGGAAAACCGCCTTCACCGCGGTCTGCCAGGGCCAGAGGCTCAAGGGATAATAGCTCAGCGGCGTATAGTCGGCGTTGAGAACGAGCGCCGGACAGCTATCGGGATGCCGGGCAAGATCGGGATGGAACATGGCTAGGTAACGCTGCCCCCATTTCTTCACGGGATGGCGCGCCACTGCCTCCCGCGCGTGACACCATCATTACATGCCGCATCAGATTCTGGCGTCAAGGGCCTTCTGCCCGCAAGATATGGAATGATTCGCTTTGACTCGCCACAGTATATGGGTTGATGGCACCGAAGATGCTGACCCGCTTCGCCCCCAGCCCGACCGGCGAGCTGCACCTTGGCCACGCCTATAGCGCGGTTCTGGCGCACCATGCCGCACGCGCGGCGGGCGGGCGGTTCCGCATCCGCATCGACGACATCGACGGCAGCCGGTCGCGCGAAGCCTATGTCGATGCCGCGCTTGCCGACCTTGCGTGGCTCGGGATCGGCCGGGACGGCGATCCGGTGCGCCAGTCCGACCGGCTCGGCGATTATGCCGCGGCGCTCGACGATCTCGACGCGCGCGGCCTTGTCTATCCCTGTTTCTGCACGCGCGCCGACATCGCCGCGAGCCTGTCGGCGCCGCACGGGCCGTCCGGCGCCATCTATCCCGGCACCTGCCGCGATCTGCCCGCCGCCGAGCGCGCGCGGCGCAGGGCGGCCGAACCCCATTGCTGGCGGCTCGACATGGCGCGCGCCGTCGCGCTGGCGGGCGAACTCGACTGGGAAGAGGTGGGGCAGGGGATGCGCCGCGCCGACCCCGCGGCGCACGGCGATATTGTGCTCGCACGCAAGGACGCGCCCGCGAGCTATCATCTGGCGAGCACGCTCGACGACGCCGCGATGGGGGTTACGCATGTCATCCGCGGCGCGGACCTTGTCGCCGCGACCGACATCCACCGGCTGCTCCAGGCGCTGCTCGGTCTCGCCACGCCTGCCTATCGCCACCATGCGCTCGTCTGCGGCGTCGACGGCAAAAGGCTCGCGAAGCGCGACGCCGCCGCGTCGCTCGCGTCGCTGCGCGCCGCAGGCGTCGACGGAGCCGCGCTCGCTGCCGATTTGCGGTGCGGACGGCTTCCCGCTGGATATTCGCTGCGAATGCCCTAAATAGGGCTTATGGAAATCCTGCTCGTCCTTGGCGTCGTCATCGCCGCCGGTCTCGTCCTGTTCGCGCTCGCACGCGGGCTTTTCCATTTCTCGCAGGGGCACCGTGCACAGATGGACGGCACGGTGCAGGAAAATCACCTGATGCAGAACCGGATGATGATGGCGCGCGTCAAATGGCAGGCGATCACCATCATCCTGCTCGTGCTCATCGGCGTATTCGCCGCGGGCAGTTGATGTCCCTCTGACCTGTTTGTTTCCGTTCGTGTCGAGCGAAGTCGAGACACCCCGAAGGCAAGGCTGACCGCTGGGCATCCCGACGTCGCTCGATGCGAACGGGACAGGATGACCGGCAGACCTCTGGATTAAGCGCATGGTCAAGCTCAACAAAATCTACACGCGCACCGGCGACGACGGCACCACCGGCCTGGTCGGCGGATCGCGCATCGCCAAATCGGCGCCGCTGATGGCGGCGATCGGCGACGTCGACGAAGCGAACAGCTGGGTGGGCCTCGCCGCGGTCGCGCTCGATGAAGCGCCCGACGCGGCGGCGATGCTCACGCGCATCCAGAACGAGTTGTTCGATCTTGGCGCCGACCTCGCGACCCCGCCCGACGCCGAGCGCGGCTTCGGGCCGCACGACATGGCGCTGCGCATCGTGCCAGGCCAGATCGCGCGGCTGGAGGAGGAAATCGACGCGATGAACGCCGCGCTCGACGCGCTCAAAAGCTTCATCCTGCCGGGCGGCAGCGAAGCCGCGGCGCGGCTCCATCTTGCGCGTGCCGTGACGCGCCGCGCCGAGCGGTCGGCGGTCGCCGCAGCGGCGGATCGCGCTCTCAACCCGCTCGCGCTCACCTATCTGAACCGCCTGTCGGACCATCTGTTCGTGCTAGCGCGCTCCATCAACGGTGCAGCGGGCGGCGACGTGCTGTGGAAACCCGGCGCGACGCGCTGACGTCCCGCTCTCCACCCTGCTCGTCATCCCGGCGAAGGCCGGGATCTCGTCGTAGCAGCTGGACGCGCCGGGGGATTCCGGCCTTCGCCGGAATGACGATGTGAAATGGGGCAGCATGTTCCCTAAATGTTCTGGACAAGCCGCCGCGGCATAACGATAATCCGTTGAACCGCGAAACCGAATCGCACTTCCAGGGATTGTTTACAGCATGGCCAGCCGCACCGACGCTTCGACCTGCTCCGACCCGATCGAGGCACTGACCGGGCGCTTCGCGGCGACGCGGCGGCTGTCGCTCGATCTCGTCGCGTCGCTTTCCGACGCCGACGCCAGCGCGCAGTCGATGCCCGACGCCTCGCCCGCCAAATGGCATCTCGCGCACACCACATGGTTTTTTGAAACCTTCGTGCTCCGCGACCATGTGCCGGGTTATGCGCTTTTCGACGACCGCTTCCCCTATCTCTTCAACAGCTATTACGAGGCCGAAGGGCCGCGCCACGCGCGCCCGCAGCGGGGCCTGTTGACGCGCCCGTCGCTGGACGCGGTGCGTGCATGGCGTGCGCATGTCGATGCGGCGGTGGCGGACGCCTTGCCCGGCCTGTCCCCTGCGGCGCTCGCGCTGGTCGATCTCGGCATCCACCATGAACAACAGCATCAGGAACTGCTGCTCACCGACATCAAGCATCTCTTCGCGCAGAATCCGCTCGGCCCGGCGGTGTGGCCGCGCGACCATGCAAGCGCGAGTAAAGTTGCGCAGTTTTCCGCCATGAAATGGATCGAGGGCAAAGCCGGTATCGCCGCGGCAGGACATGATGGCGACGGCTTTGCGTTCGATTGCGAAGGTCCGCGCCACGACGCGCTGCTGACCCCGCACGCGCTCGCGAGCCGCCCTGTCACCAACGGCGAATGGCAGCAGTTTATCGACGACGGCGGCTATCGCACCCCCTCGCTCTGGCTCAGCGACGGCTGGGCGTGGGTGCAGGCGGAGGGCATCGAGGCGCCCGCCTATTGGCGCGATCGGCGATATTTCACCCTCGCTGGATGGCAGGACATCGACCCTGCCGCGCCGGTGACGCACATCGGTTTTTTCGAGGCCGACGCCTTTGCCAGCTGGGCGGGCGCGCGCCTGCCGACCGAGGTTGAATGGGAAGCGGCGGCGGCGGTGCTCGATCCGAACGGCGGCGACCAGCTCGATGCCGCCGGTCCGGTGCAACCTGCGGCGGCCGGCGGCGACACCGGATTGCAACAGATGTTCGGCAGCGTCTGGGAATGGACCGGCAGCGCCTATCGCCCCTATCCCGGCTTCCGTGCCGCGCCCGGCGCGGTCGGCGAATATAATGGCAAGTTCATGAGCGGCCAGTTCGTGCTGCGCGGCGGCAGCTGCGCCACCCCGCGCGGTCACATGCGCGCGACATACCGCAATTTCTTCTACCCCCACCAGCGCTGGCAGTTCACCGGCGTGCGGCTCGCAAAGGATCTCTGACATGGGTGTTGTGCGTCAACTTCGGCAGATTTCCGAGGATGATACGGGGGTCGACGTCGCCTTCCGCGCCGACGTCCATGCCGGGCTGTCCCAGACGCCCAAGGCAATCCCCGCGCGCTGGTTCTATGACACAACGGGCTCGGCGCTGTTCGAGGATATCACCGCGCTCCCCGAATATTATCCGACGCGCAGCGAGACGGATCTGTTGACGCGGCACGCCGCCGACATCGCCGCGACGATCGGGCCGGGCCGCGCGGTGGTCGAGCTGGGATCGGGCAGTTCGACCAAGACGCCGCTGCTCCTTGCAGCCATCGACCCCGCGGCCTATGTCCCCGTCGACATTTCGGGCGATTTCCTGCGGGACAGCGCCGAGGCGCTCGCGGCGCGCTTTCCGCGGCTCCCCGTCTATCCCGTCGAAGCCGACTTCACACAGAAGGTCGCGCTGCCGCGCGAAATCTGCGCGCTGCCCAAGCTTGGCTTCTTTCCCGGCTCGACGATCGGCAACATGGTCGCACGCACCGCGGTCGACCTGCTGCGCAACTGGCGCGCGGCGCTGGGCGACGGGTCGCTGATGCTGATCGGCATCGACCGGATCAAGGATATTGCGGTGCTCGAACGCGCCTATGACGATCCGGCGGGCGTGACCGCGGCCTTCAACCTCAATCTGATCGAGCGCATCAACCGCGAGCTTGGCGGCGACATGGCGCTCGACAATTTCACGCACCGCGCGGTCTGGAACGACACGCATGCGCGCATCGAAATGCACCTTGTCGCCATGTGCGACATGGACTTCACCGTCGATGGCCAAGCCTATCATATGGCAAAAGGCGAAACGATCCACAGCGAGAACAGCCATAAATATGGCCCGCGCGACGCCAATCTGCTGCTCCGCGCCGGCGGTTGGACTCCCATCGCGACGTGGGACGATGCCGACCCGGCCTTCGCGCTGATCCTTGCCGAAGCGACCGAGTTTCGCTCGGCCCCCTGATCCGCGCCTCTTGACGGAGACGGTCGATCACGTAGGGCAACCATCCATATCGCCATCCCGGCGAAGGCCGGGATCCCGCCGTTTCCGTAAGACGCACGGGCGAGATTCCGGCCTTCGCCGGGATGATGGATAGGGTCTCGGGATTTCTATTGGAGAATAAGGGCATGATCGTCGGCGTTATCGGGGCAGGGCAGATGGGCGCGGGCATCGCGCAGGTGTCGGCGGGGGCTGGGCACGACGTGCTGCTGGCCGACATTGACCTCGCGCGCGCCGAAGCCGGCAAGGCGGGCATTGCCAAGGCGCTCGGCCGCCTCGTCGCCAGGGAGAAGATGGCGCAGAGCGACGCCGATATGCTGCTGGCCCGCATCACCCCCGTCGCCGACCATGCGGCTTTCGCCCCCTCCGATCTGGTGATCGAGGCGGCGACCGAGCGCGAAGAGATCAAACGCGCCATCTTCGCCAGCGTCGGCGAGCATCTTTCGGCCACCGCGATCCTCGCGAGCAACACCAGCTCGATCCCGATCACCCGCCTCGCGCAGGCGGCGCCCGATCCGGCACGCTTCATCGGCGTCCATTTCTTCAACCCGGTACCCGTCATGGGCCTGATCGAACTGATCCGCGGGCTCGCGACGAGCGACGACACGCTGGCGACGGTCGAGGCCTATGGCCGCGGGCTCGGCAAACAGATCGTCCACGCCAACGATGCGCCGGGCTTCATCGTCAACCGCGTGCTGATGCCGCTGATCAACGAAGCGATTTTCGCGCTGGGCGAGGGCGTCGCGACGATGCAGGATATCGACGCCGGTTGCCGCCTCGGCCTCAATCACCCGATGGGGCCGATCACGCTCGCCGATTTCATCGGCCTCGACACCTGCCTCGAAATCATCCGCGTGCTGCAATCGGGCACCGGCGACCCCAAGTTCCGCCCCGCGCCGCTGCTCGTCCAATATGTCGAGGCCGGCTGGGTCGGCAAAAAGGCCGGGCGCGGCTTTTACGACTGGACCGGTGACAAACCCGTGCCGACGCGCTGAGGGCGGCCCCGCGACCACGGAGCCGAAATGCGTTTGCTGCGTTGGAACCTTGAGAAAGCAGGGAATCGACATGAGAAAAGGTAACAAGGCGCTGTTCGTTCTGGCGGGGATTTGTTCGGCGCTGGCCATGCCCGCCCACGCCCAGCAGGGGGCGCCGGAAGATTCGACGATCAAAGACACGGCCAACGAAGTGACCGAACCCTTCGATGGCAAGGAGGTGCCGCCCAAGCTGCTCGAGATCCAGGAGGCGCCCTATTCGCTCGCAGGACTGGGACGCTGCGCCGCGATCATCCGCGAAGTGCAGGAACTCGACGCAGTACTGGGCCCCGACGTCAACGAACAGGTCGACAAGAGCCGCGCCGAAAAGCGCGAGGAAACCGCGGGCCGTGTCGCCGGGACGATCGCGGGATCGGTCATTCCCTTCCGCGGCCTGATCGGCGAAATCACGGGCGCGAACGCCGAACGGCGTCGCTATGCGCTCGCGGTTTATGCGGGAACGGTGCGCCGCGGTTTCCTGAAAGGCATCGGACTGGAACGCGGCTGCAAGGCGCCCGCCCGGCCCTGACCCTAGCGGGGAACGGCAATCTGGCGGCAGCTTTCGGGCGCCGAACGTGCGGCGGTGTTCCACATCGCCTCATTGCCCTTGGTATGCAGCCGCCATCCCTGACGGTTTTCGTAGACGACGCCGCTCGCCGCCGGAGTCTGCCGCATCGGCACGGCGCGGGCGCCGTTGACGGCGACGAGCGCGCGGTCGCCGACGAAGTCGACCTTCAGCCGCGTGCCACGGTCGCATTCATAATAGGTGCTGACGCCCGGCCCGCCGACCGAGGCGCAGGCCGACAGCGCCAGCGCCGCCGCTCCGCCGACGGCGAGGATTTTGAAACCCGTCATGCGCGATCGCCTCAATATCCCGACCGGACACACAGTACGTCGGCGAGATAGATGCGGCCGCCGACCGTTTCCATATGTTCGCGCGCCGAACCATTCCAGCCGATCGAACGGCACCATGTATCGGCGCTCCGCGCCGCGCAGTTGGCGGTCGCCGAACCGCTGGTGCAGGCGGGAACACGGCTGTTCCCGGCCGATGGCTGGGTATGGAACTCGGCAAAATTGCCGCGCACACTCTGGTCGTTGGCGGGCGGATGCGGGTTCCAGCCGCCGTCATCGCCAACCGGACGGATCGACTGGATCGTCAGCCCGCGCAGGATATTGTTGAGCATCGGCGTGTCGCGGTCGATGGTCCGGCAATTGCCGCGATAGCGCGTGCGCTCGCAAAGCTCCCACCGCCCGCTTGCGACGCGAACCGAATTGACCGGCCAGGCAAGGCCGAGGTTCGGCTTGGCCTCGCCGATGAAGACGGCGGGGCCGCGATATCCGGCGTCGCGGTAGATCGTCGCCTCGGGCGGCCGGTACATCTTGTCTGCGGGGGGCTGGGCGTTCAAGGAGGCGAGTGAACCCGCTCCCACCGACACCGCAACCGCGGCGAGCATCGACAAACGACATGCGGATTTCATGGCAGCCTCCCTGTTGACGATTACGACCCGGGACACTTTTTCAGCGGAACGGTTACGTTATTTGTCTGTCGCTTGCAATCGTCACGCCTGATTCTGGCCGGTTATCCGATCGGCGGAACCAGCGCGATCATCAGCCCGGCAAGCGCGGCCGACATGAGGTTCGACAGGCTGCCGGCCAGCAGCGCCTTCAATCCCAGCCGTGCGATCATCGGGCGCTGGTTGGGGGCGAGGCCGCCGGTCACCGCCATCTGGATCGCGATCGAGCTGAAATTGGCGAAACCGCAGAGCGCAAAGGTCGCGATTGCAACCCCGGTCATCGACAGATCGCCCTGCACCTTGCCGAGGTCGATGAAGGCGACGAACTCGTTGAGCACGACCTTGCTGCCGAACAGGCCACCGACAACGGCGCTTTCGTCCCAGGGTACGCCCATAAGCCACATCACGGGACGGAAGATCGCGCCGATAACGGCCTGAAACGACAGGTCGGGATAGCCGAACCAGCCGCCCATTCCGGCGAGCAGGCCATTCGCCAGCGCGACGAGCGCGACGAAGGCGAGCACCATCGCGCCGACCGCGACCGCCAGCTTGACCCCCGTTTGCGCGCCCTGCGCGGCGGCCATGATGATGTTGGCGGGCTTTTCCTCGTCATGGCTGGCCTCGGGCATGATAACGGGTTCGATGCCCAGATCCCTGGGATCGTCGGGCATCATGATCTTGGCCATCAGGATGCCCCCCGGTGCCGACATGAAGCTCGCGGCGAGCAGATAGGGCAGGAGCTGCTCGCCGATCATGCTCGCATAGGCGCCCAGGATGGTGCCCGCGACCCCCGCCATGCCGACCGTCATCACGGTGAAAAGCTGTGAGGGGGTAAGGCCTGCGAGATAGGGGCGGATGACGAGCGGCGATTCGGACTGGCCGACAAAGATGTTCGCCGCGGCGCCGAGGCTTTCGACCTTGGTGATGCCCGTGACCTTCTGGATCGCGCCGCCGACCCATTTGATCACCAGCTGCATGATGCCGAGATAATAGAGGATCGAGATGAGCGAGGCGAAAAAGACGATCACCGGCAAGGCGGCGATGGCAAAGCTGTTCGCGCCCATTTCGGGCGACGCCAGCGGACCGAAAATGAAGTCGGTGCCCGCCTTGGCATAGCCGAGCAGGTTGGAAACGCCGTTCGACATTGCCTGGATCCCCGCGCGGCCCCACGGCGTCGCAATGACGAGCACCGCGAAGCCGGCCTGGAGCAGGAAGGCGGGGATGACGACGCGCAGGCGGATCCACCGCCGGTTCGATGAAAAAAGCACGGCAATCATGAGCAATGCGGCGATGCCGGCCAGACCGATCAGGCGTTCCATAATGTCGATGCGTCCCCCGCAAGTTAATGCGCCTGTCTAGCGGGCTTTGGCGACAGGGCAAGGGGCGCGCGCCGCCGCATCTTTCCCGGTCTTTCCAGCGTGCAAAAAAGCGACTATCGGGCGGCATGACCGAACCGACCTCGACGGCGCTGCCGCGCACGCTCTCGCCCTCGCTCTTCCTTTTCTCGATCGTCTATGGCGGCATGGTCGTGCTCGCGGGGGTGCTCGGCAACAAGCAGGTCGCGCTCGGCGACTGGCTGGCGGTCGAGGCGGGGATTTTCGCGTTTCTGATGCTTGTCGCCTTGTCGAGCGCGGTGTCGGAGCTGCACGGCCAGACGGTCGCCAATCGCATCGTCCTGTGGGGGTTTGTGCCCCTCGTGCTGTCGATCATGCTCACCGCGCTGGTCCTCGCGCTTCCCGCCTCACCCGAAATGCAGCCCGAACGGCTCGCGGCCTTTGACATGATCCTTGGGCAAAGCCCGCGCCTGATGGCCGCCGGGATCGTTGCGTACGGCACGTCGCAGTTCCTTAACGTCACCATCTTTTCCAGGCTGCGCGGGCGCGAGAGCGCCGGTACCGGGACGACCTGGCTCGCGATCCGCGGCGCGATCGCCAGCGCCTTGAGCCAGATCGTCGATACTTTGCTGTTCGTGACGATCGCCTTTTACGGCGTGTTCCCGATCGCCAATCTGATGGGCGGACAGATGCTCGCCAAGGTCGTGCTGTCGGTGCTCGTCATTCCCTTCGTCATCACCGGGCTGGTCGCGCTGGGCCGCAGCCTCGATGCGAAAAACGCCGGATGATGACGATGGCCGATCCTTCGAAAATGCCCGACCTGCTCGCCAAGGCCGAAACACTCGTCGAGGCGCTGCCCTATCTGCAGCGTTATGCGGGCCAGACCTTTGTCATCAAATATGGCGGCCATGCGATGGGCGATCCGGAGGCGCAGCGCGATTTTGCCGAGGATGTCGTGCTGCTCAAAGCCGTCGGCATCAACCCGGTCGTCGTCCATGGCGGCGGGCCGCAGATCGGCGCGATGCTGAAACAGCTCGGGATCGAATCGACCTTCGTGGGCGGGCTGCGCGTCACCGACGCGGCGACGGCCGAGGTTGCGGAAATGGTGCTGGCGGGCAAGATCAACAAGGAAATCGTCGGCTGGATCGCGGGCCTCGGCGGCCGCGCGGTCGGCATTTCGGGCAAGGACGCCAATCTCGTCCTCGCCGAAAAGGTGAAGCGCAGCGAGGCCGACCCCAGTTCGGGGATCGAGCGCCACGTCGACCTCGGTTTCGTCGGCGAGCCCGTCGCGGTCGATCCGACGATCCTTGCCAATCTGACGAACGACAATTTCATCCCGGTGGTGGCGCCGGTCGCGCTCGGCGCCGACGGCGCGACCTATAATATCAACGCCGACACGATGGCGGGCGCGATCGCCGGGGCGCTCGGCGCCAAGCGTTTCTTCCTGCTCACCGATGTCGCGGGGGTGCTCGACAAGTCGGGGGCCTTGCTCACCGACCTCGACCGTGCGGCGATCGATGCGCTCAAGGCGGACGACACGATAACCGGCGGCATGATCCCCAAGGTCGAAACCTGCGTCGCCGCGGTCGACGCGGGGGTCGAGGCGGCGGTCATCCTCGACGGGCGGATCCCGCACGCGATGCTGCTCGAAATTTTTACCACAAGGGGTGCGGGCACGCTCATTCACCGTTAAGATCGTCGCCATCGACCTTTCGGCCGGAGACTTTCCTTGTATTTCATGCTTCTCGATATTCTGTCGATCCTGCTCAACATCCTGTGGTGGATCATCATCGTCCAGGCGGTGATGTCGTGGTTGATCGCGTTCAACGTCATCAACACGCACAATGATTTCGTTGGACAGCTCTGGTACGTGCTCGACCGGATTACCGAGCCGCTGTATCGCCCCTTCCGCCGCATCATACCCGATTTCGGCGGTATCGATCTGACGCCGATGGTGGTGCTGATCCTGCTGATCATCCTGCAAGGGCCAGTGATGGCCTATCTCTACCGGCTCGGCATGCAGACGGGGATGGCCTGACGCATGACCGGTCCTGTTCCCGACGCCAGAGTGATCGATGGCAAGGCCTTTGCCGCGGGGCTGCGCGCGCGGATCGCCGACGCGGTTCCCGCCTTCCGCGCGGCGACGGGCCGCGCGCCGGGGCTTGCCGTCGTGCTGGTCGGCGACGATCCGGCGAGCGCGGTCTATGTCGGGTCAAAGGGCAAGGCGACCGTCGCGGCGGGCATGGCAAGCTTCGAGCACCGCCTGGCTGCGACGGCGACGCAGGATGAGGTCGAGGCGCTGCTTCGCCAGCTCAACGCCGACGAGGCGGTCGACGGCATCCTGCTGCAATTGCCGCTTCCCGGCCATCTCGACGAACAGGCGGCGGTCGCGACGATCGACCCCGACAAGGATGTCGACGGGCTGACCCCGGTCAGCGCGGGCCGCCTTGCGCTCGGCATTCCCGGCATGGTGCCCTGCACTCCCTATGGCTGCCTGCTGCTTCTCCAGGACCGGCTCGGCGATTTGTCGGGCAAGGATGCGATCGTCATCGGCCGCTCGATTCTGGTCGGCAAGCCGATGGGCCAATTGCTGCTCGGCGCCAACTGCACGGTGACGATGGCGCACAGCCGGACCAAAGACCTGCCCGCGCTTGTGCGGCGCGCCGACATCGTCGTCGCCGCGGTCGGCCGCGCCGAGATGGTGAAGGGCGACTGGATCAAGCCCGGCGCGATCGTCATCGACGTCGGCATCAACCGCCTCCCGCCTGCGGACGGCGCGGCAAAGGGGCGACTGGTGGGCGATGTCGATTATGCCGCGGCGCTCGGCGTCGCCGATGCGATCACACCGGTGCCGGGCGGGGTCGGGCCGATGACCATTGCCTGCCTGCTCCGCAACACGCTCGTCGCCGCGCACCGCCGGGCGGGGCTGGCCGATCCGGAAGGGTTCTGATGCGCCGGTTGCTCCTTTCAACAATTGCCATTTCCTTGCTGGCGGGCTGCGCGGGGCCGCGAGACGAGTTTCGCAACCGTCCGCTCGCCGCCAACCCCAGCGCCTTCGTCGCGGCTGAAATCGCCTTCGCGCGGCTGGCGCAGGAAAAGGGGCAGTGGACCGCGTTCCGCGAAACCGCGCATCCCGATGCCGCGATGTTCGTGCCCGAGCTGGTCAGGGCACGCGACTGGCTGAAGGCGCAGGCCGACCCGGCGGAGGCGGTGAAATGGCAGCCGCACGCCGTCTATGTCAGCTGCGACGGCAATGCCGCCGCGACGACCGGCGCGTGGCAGAAGGGAGCGGCGCACGGCTATTTCACGACCGTCTGGCTGCGCGATCCGATGAAGGGCGACATGCGCTGGGTGCTCGATCATGGCGATGCGCTGGCGACGCCGCGCCCGGCGCCCGATTTCATCGCGTCGAAGCAGGCGACGTGCGGGTCGCGGCCCGCGGTGCCGATCGAGGCGGGCGCCGAGGGCGAGGATATGGCCGTCGGCCTGTCGCCCGACCAGACGCTGAGCTGGACGTCGACCGTCCGCGCCGACAAGTCGCGTCGCGTGACGATCCGGCTGTGGGACGGCAAGGATATGGCGACCGTCATCGACGACCGGGTCGCGGCGCCGAAGCAGCCATGATCGACCTGTTCATCTCGGCCTTCGTCACGCTGTTCGTCGTCATCGACCCGCCGGGCTGCGCGCCGATCTATGCCAGCCTGACCACCGGCGCGAGCGCGGCGCAGCGCCGGTCGATGGCGATCCGCGCCACCCTGATCGCGGGCGGCATCCTGATCTTTTTCGCGATGTTCGGCGAAGCGCTGCTCGGCTTCCTGCACATCGACCTCGACAGTTTCCGTATTGCGGGCGGGATCATGCTGTTCATCATCGCGATCGACATGGTGTTTGAAAAACGCACCGAACGCCGCGAACAGCGCGCCGAGAAGATCAAGGCGACGCCGGAGGTCGAGGATGTTTCGGTGTTTCCGATGGCGATGCCGATGCTCGCCGGGCCGGGGTCGATCGCTTCGGTGATGCTGCTCGTGTCACAGAACAACGGGATCGAACGCGCCTTCGTGATCTTTGGCGCGCTGCTGCTTGTCCTCCTCCTGACGCTTGCGGCCCTGCTCGCGGCGGGGCCGCTGATGCGGCTGATCGGCCACAAGGGCGAGGCGGTGATCACGCGGCTGCTCGGCGTTCTGCTCGCCGCCCTTGCGGCGCAGTTCGTGATCGACGGGCTGAAGGCGAGTTTTCCGACGCTGACGTGAGTGCGCTTTCCGCTGCGCGGAAAGCGGCGGCACCGGCCCGCTCCCCACCCGGCCTCCCATAGGCTACTATCGTCGGGGAGGCCGGGTGGGGGAGCGGGCCGGTGCCGCTTCCGGCGTTAGAGCGCGATGACATGATATTGACCCACCGTGACGGAGGCGATTTTGGCCGAGTGCGAGGCGCGAGGAGCGGCGCGATGCGGGACATCGCGCCCGACGAGCAACGTGGCAATCGGCCAAAATCGACCCGCCCTGGAGGGGTTGCCCCCTGAAGCCCGCCGGACAGCGGCGCGTCTCTGGTCCGGGCAACCAGCCCGTCCTGCGAGACGCTTCTTGCCGACGAACTTCAGGGGGCAATCACGGTGGGTCAATATCAGGTCATCGCGCTCTAGCCGGAAAACCGCTTACCCCGCGGCGTTCACGTCGGCCTGCGTGACCGGCGCGATGCGGATTTCGACGCGGCGGTTGCACTGATAATCGGCCTCGGTCCGTTCGGGCGCGCATTTCAGCTGCGATTCGCCATAGCCGAGCGTCGCCATGCGCGCGCGCTGGATGCCGCGGCCGGCCAGATAGTCGGCCACCGACGCCGCGCGGCGTTCGGACAGCCCCTGATTATAGGTTTCGCTGCCGGTCGAATCGGTGTGACCATAGACGTCGATATAGGTGCTCGGATATTCGGCGAGCGTCGCGGCGACATTGTCGAGCGCGCTGCGGAACTGCGATTTCACCATCGCGCTATTGAGGTCGAAGGTCACGTCGCCGGGCATGTTGAGCACGAGCTGGTCGCCCTGCCGCTCGACGTCGATGCCGGTGCCCGCGGTACGTTCGCGCAGCTTCTTTTCCTGCTGATCCATATAATAGCCGACGCCCGCGCCGGCGACCGCGCCGATACCCGCGCCGACGATCTTTTCGGTGCGATCGCTGCGCCCGCCGATCAGGTCGCCGAGCAGATAACCGCCGAGCGCGCCGCCGACGCCGCCGATCGCGGCCTTGGAAATCTTGCGTTCGCCGGTCACCGGGTCGGTGACGCAGCCGGTCAGCGCGATCGCGCCGAGGCCGGTCAGAAATGCGAGCCTGGTTGTTCTGCTTTTCATCATGTCGCTCCCTTATGTGGCGGATATGTGCGAAACTGTGCACGCGCCGGTACTTGCCGATAACATATGGCCAGCGTTCTGGTTCCAGACCATGACTGAATAGTGGCTGAGCGGACCGTTTGGCGACGCGCCATTGTGCAATGCTGCGCCTTTCGCCTATAGGGAGGCATGACCGAAGCCGACAGGGGCCGGGCGCCGCCGCGCCGCATCACCGCCCGATGACCCCTTTTCCCTGGTCCGACGTCGCGATCATCGCGATTCTCGTCCTTCTCAACGGCCTGTTCGCGATGTCCGAACTGGCGATCGTCTCGGCGCGGCAGCCGCGGTTGCAGGCAGCCGAAAAGCGCGGCAGCCGCGGCGCGAAGATCGCGCGCCAGCTCGCGTCCGACCCCGGCCGCTTCCTGTCGACGGTGCAGGTCGGCATCACGCTGATCGGGATTCTCGCCGGCGCCTATTCGGGCGCCAGCCTGGGCGCGCCGGTCGCGGAGCGTTTGCAGGCCTGGATAGGACTCGACGACGAAACGGCGCTGACCGCGGGCTTTGCCGTAGTCATCGCACTCACGACCTATGCCTCGCTGATTGCTGGCGAGCTCGTGCCCAAGCAGTTTGCTTTGCGTGCGCCCGAACCGATCGCCATTTTCATCGCCTTGCCGATGCTGTGGCTGTCGAAAATCGGTGCGCCGCTGGTGTGGCTGCTCGACCGCAGCTCGGCGCTGGTATTTCGCCTGCTCGGGCTGAGACGTGAATCGGAGGAGCGAGTGACCGCCGAGGAGCTGCACCTGATCGTCGCCGAAGCGTCGAAATCGGGGGTGATCGAGGAAAGCGAGCGGGCGATCATTTCGGGCGTCGTGCGCCTCGCCGACCGGCCGGTGCGCGAGGTGATGACGCCGCGCAAGGATGTCGACTGGATCGACATTTCGCTCGATGCGCGCGGCCTGCGCGACAGGCTGCTCGAAACGCCGCACAGCCGCCTGCCGGTCGCGCGCGGGTCGGTCGACGAGATCGTCGGCGTGGTACAGGCGCGCGACATCGCCGCGGCGCTGTTCGCCGGGCAGACGCTGGACCTGGAAAAGCTGATGCGCCCCGCGAAGGTCATCCACGACCAGCTCGACGCGATGGACGCGCTCGAAGCCTTGCGCGCGGCCGAGGTGCCGATGCTGCTGGTCCACGACGAATATGGCCACTTCGACGGGCTGGTGACGCCCGCCGATCTGCTTTCGGCGATTGCGGGCGAATTTGCGTCGGACCAGGACATCGGCAGCGATCCCTATGTGGTCGAGCGCGACGACGGCAGCCTGCTGATCGCGGGAGCGATGCCCGCCGACCAGATGGCCGAGCGGCTGGGGATCGAATTGCCCGGTGACCGCGACTATGCCACCGCCGCGGGCCACGCGCTCGCGGTGCTCAAGCATTTGCCTGTGGAAGGCGAAAGCTTCACCGACCGGGGCTGGAAGTTCGAGATCGTCGACATGGACGGACGCAAGATCGACAAGCTGCTCGTCAGCGACGTCCGCAAGCCGAAGGGCGCCGAGGCCGAATAGGCGCCGCTCTAAGGCTCTCCGCTCAGCGCGCCATATTTCGCCTCGAACCCGGCCTTGTCGCCGCGCGCGAGATAGCTGGCCTGGTCGATCAGGTTGTCGCGCGCGATGCGGCCCTGGAAGGCGCCGAGCTGTGCGTCGATGCGCGCAACGTCGGCGTCGGTCCAGTCGGCGATCTGCTGGAAGCGGGTAATGCCGAGGCCGTTCAGCAGCGCGCCGAGCTTGGGGCCGACGCCCTTCAGGAGTTGCAGATTATCGGCCTTGGCGGCCGTCGGTGCGGGCGCTGGGGGCGGCGGGACCGTCGGTTCGGCGGGGATTGCCGCGGCCTCGACCGCGGGTTCGGCGACGGGCGGCGGCACGGGTCGCGGCCGGGGCTCGATTGGTTTGAAGCGCGCGGCTTCGGCCGCGACGATTTCGGGCTTGACGGGTTCGAGCGGCTTGGCGGGCTTTGGCGGCTCCGCGGTCGGCAGCGCGGGTCCGGTCGGCCTGGCGCGGCCGAACCGCCACCAGAGCAGCACGACAGCCACGACGAGGCCGACGAGCGCGATAATCCAGTTTTCCTGAAGCCACGTCATCACAATCTCCCTGTATTGCGGGCCAGATTATGCGCGCGCGGTCCGCGCGTCCAGTCCCGCCCTTGCTCTGCCGGGTGGGACGAGCGACGCGATTCGGCCCCGCGCGCGGCCTCGCGCCAGCCCCTCAGCGCGCCTCGCGCGCGACCTCGCGCCAGCCGATGTCGCGGCGGCAGAAGCCGGTCGGAAAGTCGATCCGGTCGAGCGCGGCATAGGCGCGCGCCTGCGCCTCGGTGACGCTCTTGCCCGTCGCGGTGACGTTGAGCACGCGGCCGCCCGCGGCGACGAGCGTGCGATCCTCGCGCGCGGTGCCGGCGTGGAACACGCGCACGCCGCCGACTTCGGCATCGGCGATACGGCGGATCGCGCCGCCCTTTTCGGGGGTGCCCGGATAACCCTTGGCGGCCATGACGACGGTGAGCGCATAGTCATGCGCAAAGGTTGGCGGCTCGGCGCGGGCCAGTCGGCCCGTCGCGGCGGCGTGGAGCAGCGCGGCAAGATCGCCGCGGAAGCGCATCATCAGCACCTGGCATTCGGGATCGCCGAAACGGCAATTATATTCGATCAGCTTCGGCCCTTCGGCAGTGAGCATCAGTCCGGCAAAGAGCACGCCGACATAGGGTGTGGCTTCGGCGGCGAGTGTCCCCACCGTCGGGCGGATGATGCGCTCCATCACCGCGACTTCGAGATCGGGGGTGAGCACGGGGGCGGGGCTGTAGGCGCCCATGCCGCCGGTGTTCGGGCCGGTGTCGCCGTCGCCGACGCGCTTGTGGTCCTGCGCGCTGCCGAAGGCGATCACGTCCTGCCCGTCGGAAAGCGCGAAGAAGCTCGCCTCCTCGCCGGTCATAAACTCCTCGATCACCACCTCGGCGCCCGCGCCGCCAAAGGCGCCGGCGAACATGTCGGCGATCGCCGCCTCGGCCTCGGCGCGCGTTTCGGCGATGATGACGCCCTTGCCCGCGGCAAGGCCATCGGCCTTGATCACGACCGGAACGTCGAAGCCGTCCAGCGCGGCGAGCGCCTCGTCGGCGCTGGTGCAGCGGACATAGGCGGCGGTCGGAATCGACGCGCGCGCACACAGATCCTTGGTAAAACCCTTCGACCCTTCGAGCCGCGCGGCGGCGGCCGAGGGACCGAAGACCGGCACGCCGATGGCGCGCAGCCGGTCGGCAAGGCCCGCGACGAGCGGCGCTTCGGGACCGACGACGACGAAGTCGATCGCGTGCGCGCGCACGAAGACGATCAGGCCATCGAGATCGTCGGCGGCGATCGGCACGCATTCGGCGTGGAGTTCGATTCCCGGGTTGCCCGGCGCGGCATAGAGCTTGGCGCAGCTTGGCGATTGTGCCAGTTGCCAGCTCAACGCATGTTCGCGGCCCCCCGACCCGATGAGCAGGATATTCATGGCAGTTCCTTTTCCCGATGAGGCGCCCGGCGACGGCACCGACGCGCGGCTGTTAGCCGAGGCGGCGCCCGGCGACAATGTGCCGCCGCTGTCCGTCAGCCAATTGTCGGCGGCAATCAAGCGCACCGTCGAGGACGGTTTCGCGCGCGTGCGCGTGCGCGGCGAGCTGTCGGGGGCGAAGCGCGCGGCATCGGGGCATTTTTATGCGGCGCTGAAAGACGACAATGCCCTCATCGACATGGTGATGTGGAAGGGGCAGGCGGCGCGGCTCGCCTTCCGGCCCGAGGACGGAATCGAGGTGATCGCTACGGGTAAGCTCACCACCTATCCGGGGCGCTCCAAATATCAGCTCGTCGTCGAAAGCCTGGAGGTCGCGGGCGAAGGCGCGCTGATGCTGCTCTTCGAGAAATTGAAGGCGCGGCTGGGCGGCGAGGGGCTGTTCGATCGCGACAGAAAGCAGCCGCTTCCCTATCTGCCGCGCACGATCGGCGTCGTGACCTCCCCCACCGGCGCGGTGATCCGCGACATTCTCCACCGCCTCGCCGACCGCTGCCCCAGCCATGTGATCGTCTGGCCGGTGCTCGTGCAGGGCGAAGGCGCCGCGGCGCAGGTCGCGGCGGCGATTCGCGGTTTCGACGCGCTCGCGCCCGGCGGGAAGGTAGCCCGCCCCGACCTGGTGATCGTCGCGCGCGGCGGCGGGTCGATCGAGGATCTGTGGGCGTTCAACGAGGAGGTCGTCGTGCGCGCGATCGCCGATTGCCGCATCCCGACGATCAGCGCGGTGGGGCATGAAACCGACGTGACGCTCGCCGACTATGCCGCCGATATGCGCGCGCCGACGCCGACCGCCGCCGCCGAGATGGCGGTGCCGGTGCGCGCCGAACTGCAAGCGCAGCTGGCGACGTGGGGCGGGCGGATGATCGGCGCCGCGAACCGGCAGCAGGCTTTGCGGGGCGAGCGGCTGACGGCGCTCGCGCGGCACCTGCCGCGGCGCGACGCGCTCTATGCGCCGCAGCGCCAGCGGCTCGACGATGTCGGCGAGCGGCTGGGCCGCGGACAAAGGCAGCGGCTGGCGATGCTGGGCGAGCGGCTTGGCGCGCGCGGCGCGGCGCTGCGCCCGGCCCTGCTTGCGCGCGCGTGGGACCGCGACCGCGCGAAGCTCGACGGGCTGGGGCGCCTGCTCGCCTCGCTCGACCCGCGCGCACTCTTGTCGCGCGGCTATGCGATGGTGCGCGATGCTGGCGGAGCGATCGTGACCAGCGCGGCGAAGGCGCGCGACGCGGGGCATCTGCGGCTCCAGTTCGCCGACGGCGAGCTGCCCGTGACGGTCGGGGAGGGGGGTGATCCGGCGCCATCGTCTGGACCGCGCCCGGCGCGCAAGGCATCGCCATCTGCGCCGAAAGCGGGGCAGGGCGAGCTGTTCTGAGCGCGCAGGGGTGGCTCGCGCGGGCGATCCTGCTATAGTCGCCGCCAACCCTCCCCCGCTCACCGGATATATGCGCCATGTTGATCGCCAGCCGTAACCGCCTTGCCCGCCTCCACTATGGGCCGAACGGCTTTCGCGTGCTGGCGCCCGGCGACCATGTGCTGTGCGCGGTGACCGGCGTGCCGATCGGGCTCGACGAGCTTCGCTACTGGTCGGTGGCGCGGCAGGAAGCCTATGCGAGCGCGGCGATATCGGTGCAGGCGGAACTGGACGCCGCGCGCACGGCATGAGCTTGTGGACGCACTGGCGCCGCGGTGCGGTCGTCGCGCTGTTGGCGACGGCGGCCTGCGTTCCCGTGGCGGAGCGCGAAAGCCGTCCCGCGCCGCCGCCCGCTGCGCCGCCCGTTCCCGCACCGCCGCCGCCCCAGCGGGTGCGCCATGATCTCGTCCTGACGGGCGCCGCCGAGCAGGGCGCCGTCATCACCGGGCGCGCGTCGCCCGGCGTGCGCAGCCTGACCTTGGACGGCGCGCCGGTCCCGGTGGCGCGCGACGGGGCTTTCCTGCTCGGCTTCGATCGCGATGCGGGGACCGAGGCCGAGCTGGTCGCGACCTTCACCGACGGGCAGCGTATCGTGCGGCCGATCACGGTCGCCGCGGGACGCTGGCGAATCGAGCATGTGGACGCGCCCTGGCGCGGCGGCGCAACGAGCGACGCCGATTTCGCGCGCCGCCGCCCCGCCGAACTGGCGCAGATCGCGGCGGCGCGTGCGAAGGCGGTCGAATCGGACGGCTGGCGGCAGGCGTTCCGCTGGCCGGTGACGGGGCGATTGTCAGGCTTTTTCGGGGCGCAGCGCATCTATCGGGGCAAGGCGGGCGCCTATCACAGCGGCACCGACATCGCAGTGCCCGCGGGAACGCCCTTCGTGGCGCCGGCCGACGGGGTGGTCACGCTCGCCGCCGAGACGCCCTTCACGCTGGAGGGCCATCTGCTGATCGTCGATCACGGCATGGGGCTGTCGAGCGCCTTCCTCCATTGCCAGCGGCTCGACGTGAAGGTCGGCGATCGCGTCGTGCAGGGGCAAAGGCTGGGCACCGTCGGCCGCACCGGGCGCGCGACGGGGCCGCACATGCACTGGGGGCTGACGTGGCGGGGCAAGCGGCTCGACCCCGGCAAGCTCGCGGGACCGATCGGCGATTGACCCCCGATCGCGGCGGCTGCGCCGTGAAATCGTAACCATTGAAACAATATGTCGCGAAATACGGCCGCGTGGCATCTTGTGTGTCGCGGCTTTCGGCGGATGTTGCAAATACGTCACAATGCGCCGCGAAACCGCGGTTAGCTGGGCAAATTTCCTTTACTCGAACTGAACGAGGGGTCATCCCGCACCCTATCGGGGCATCTGCACGCGTCGGCTTTGGTCCGCCGCAACAGGGTCCGGGTAGTTCAATCCACCAGTAGCAAGGGACTGCACTGTGAAGAAAACCCACTATTCCAAGCTGAAACTGGGTGCCGCGCCGCTCGTGCTGAGCGTCGCCCTGGTTTCGGCTCCTGCCTATGCGCAGGACGCCGAGGAAGGCGCCACCGGTTCGTCGGAAATCGTCGTTACCGGTACGCTGATCCGCAATCCGAACCTCGAACAGTCGACGCCGGTCAACGTCACGACCGCCGACACCATCGAGCTGAAGCAGTCGAACGTCGCCGAAGAGGTTCTGCGCGAACTGCCCGGCGTGGTCGCGAACATCGGTTCGGCGGTCAACAACGGTAACAGCGGTGCGTCGTACGTCGACCTTCGCGGTCTCGGTTCGATCCGCAACATCGTGCTGCTGAACGGCAACCGCGTTGCGCCGTCGGACGTCAACGGCCGCGTCGACCTCAACAACATCCCGCTCGCGCTGATCGAGCGCGTCGATGCGCTCACCGGCGCGGCGGTGACCACCTATGGCGCCGACGCGATCACCGGCGTCGTCAACTTCGTCACCAAGCGCGATTTCGCAGGTCTCGAAGTCACCGCGTCGAACCAGATCACCGAAGAGGGCGACGGCCACATCTTCCGCGTCGACGCGACGATCGGCGCGAACTTCGACGACGGTCGCGGCAACGCGGTGCTGAGCATCGGTTACCAGCAGGCCGACCCCGTCTATCAGGGCGCACGTCCTTTCTCGAACGACACGCTCGACAGCTATTCGAACCAGTTCATTGGTTCGGGCACCTCGGTTCCGTCGCGTTTCTCGGGCACCCGTCCGCTCGATCCGGTCACCGGCCAGCCGAGCACCGATCCGACGGTGGCCAATGGCGGCCTGCGCCAGGTCAACGCGGCGGGTGCTGCGGTTCCGACCTTCGCAACCTATAACTTCAATCCGTTCAACATCTTCCAGACGCCGTTCGAGCGCTTCAACATCTACGCTCAAGCCAATTATGAAGTGTCGGACTCGGTTGAAGTCTATACGCGCGGCATGTTCTCGAAGAACACCGTTTCGACGATCATCGCCCCCTCGGGTTCGTTCGGCGGCACGGTGACGGTCAACCTCAACAATCCCTATCTGCCGTCGACCCTGCGCAACCAGTTCTGTGCATTCAACGTCGCCGCGGCAGGATCGGGCCTCTATACCCCGCGCTTCACGCCCGCCGAATGTGCGGCTGCGGCCACCGCGACGGGTCGTACCGATCCGAACTATCGTGAAGTGACCGTCACGCTGAACCGTCGCACGCCCGAAGTCGGTCCGCGTATCAGCGACTATCAGACGACCTTCTTCGACTATCGCGTCGGCGCCCGCGGCGGCATCACCGACACGATCGACTGGAGCGTCGAGGGCGCCTATGGCGAATCGGAAAATATCCAGACGATTCAAAACTATACGCTGCAATCGCGCTTCCGCGAAGCCGCGCTGGCGAACAACACGACGACCTGTCAGAGCGGCAACGCCAACTGCGTTCCGGTCAATCTGTTCGGCCCCGAAGGCTCGATCACGCCCGAAATGGCCGATTATCTGTCGGAAAACAGCTCGACGACCAACCGCACCTCGCTGGCGCAGGTTCGTGCGATCGTCTCGGGCGACCTCGGCTTCGCCTCGCCGGGCGCGGTTCAGCCGATCGGCTTCGCGCTGGGCGGCGAATATCGCAAATATACCGCGCAGCAAGCGTCGGATCTGCTCGCCAAGACGCCGGGTGAACTCGGCGGCGCCGGTGGTGCGGCCCCGGACATCGACGGCGCCTATGACGTCTATGAAGCCTATGCCGAAATCGTCGCGCCGCTGATCGAGGACAAGCCTTTCTTTGAAAGCCTGACCCTCGAAGCCGGCGTGCGCTATTCGGATTACAGCATCGAAGGCGCTGGCGGCTATGACACCTGGACCTGGAAAGCCGGCGGCAGCTGGGAACCGGGCGCGGGTGTCAAGTTCCGCGGCAACTACAGCCGCGCGGTCCGCGCGCCGAACATCGGCGAGCTGTTCACGCCGCAGACGGTTGGCCTCACCAACCTCGGCATCGACCCCTGCGCCGGTGCGGCGCCGACGACCGACGCCAACCTGCGCGCGGTCTGTATCGCGCAGGGCGCTCCGGCGGGGACGATCGGTTCGATCACCAACCCGACCGCGGCGCAGGCCAATATCACGGTCGGCGGTAACCTGAACCTGCAGCCCGAAAAGGCGGACACCTGGACGATTGGTCTGGTCTGGCAGCCGGACTTCCTGCCGCGCTTCAACATGTCGATCGACTATTACAACATCAAGATCAACGACGTGTTGGGCACCCCGCTGCCGGGCGACATCATCGCCGCCTGTTTCGACAATGTCACGGCGGCGAGCGCAAGCGACCCCGCCTGTACGTCGATCCGCCGCAACCCGATCACCGGCGGTCTCGACGGCGATCCGTCGACCACGCCCGGCCTGTTCGGCCTGACGAACAACCAGGGCCGCCTGTTCACCGACGGTATCGACCTGTTGATGAACTACAGCACCGACCTTGGCTTCGCCAGCCTCGACTGGTCGTTCGTCGGCAACTGGACGAACAGCTCGAAGTTCAACGCCAATGTCGCCAACCCGGATTCGCTCAACCGCGAATGCGTCGGCTACTACAGCGTGAACTGCTCGTTCACCGGCTCGATCCAGCCGGAGTTCCAGTTCTCGAACCGCTTCACGCTGGGCTTCGACAAGGTTGACCTGTCGCTGCTGTGGCGCTGGATCGACCGGGTCGATTTCGAACCCCAGCAGCTGCAGGACGACATCGACGCCGCGGTTGCTGCTGGCACCAGCCCGACCACCGGTTGTCCGGACCCGACGGGAACCGACCCGAACGGCTGCGTCGTCGATCCGCAGTTCCGCTCGGTCAAGGCGCAGCACTATTTCGACCTGACGGCGCGTTTCAACGTCAGCGAGAATCTGGTGTTCACCGCGACGGTGCAGAACCTGCTCGACAACAAGCCGCCGCTGCTCGGCAACACGATCGGTTCGACCACCTACAACAGCGGCAATACCTATCCGTCGACCTACGACGCGCTGGGCCGCCGCTATGCGGTGTCGGCGAAGCTGAAGTTCTAGTCGAACCGACGCTTTGGCAAGAATTGGGGGCGGACAGCGATGTCCGCCCCTTTTTCCATGGGAATGGTGAGACCGGACCGGCGGTGGAGTGAATGTCCACCTTTGACCGCAACCGGCCTTCCGTTGCGTCAGCGTGCCGCCAGCGCGCCGGGAAGCGTCATCGGAATGGCCGCCTGATCGGCGACGGCCTCGGCCCAGCCGACCACCTGCGCAATTTCCTCGCCATAAGCCCTTTCAGCCGCGGCAAGGTCGCGCTGTCGCTCCCCCGGAGCGAAGGCGGCGCCCGACTTGCTGTTGCGCACGAGCGACGGATGGTCGGCGATCGCACCGCGGTCGACCGCAAGACCCAAATGGTCCATCGCCGCCGCAATCGCCGCAACCGGATCGCGCGTCAGCGTTTCGCTGTCGAGCGAAGCAATCCGGTCGGGCGCCCAGTCGAGCAAGGCCGCAAAGGCCTGTTGCTGCGCCAGCCAGCCGATCGCCGCGACCTGCAGGTCGGATTGGCGAAAATAGTCGTGTGGCCCGAAGGCCAGTCGAACGAAGCCGTCGGCGAGATAATTTTCAAAAAGCTCGCGGCACCAAAGGCGGCACCACAGCCCCTTGCGGGCAACCGAAAGCAGGAAGGCGCGAAGCGGCGCGTGGAGCAGGATCGCGCGCGCCTGTGGCCGCAGCAACAGCACGCCTCGCGCGAGCGGGTTGAAGATGTTCGAAGGCTTGACGACCACCGCTTCGCCAGCGGCAAAGCCGCGACCGAGCATGGCGAGCGCGTCGTCCATCACCCGGCCGTGCATCCGCGGGTCGGCACCGCGGCGACGCCATCCGATCATGTCATTGAGCAGCACCGGTTCTGAAAGCGTCGTCGCCACCCCCGGCTGATCGAGCACGTGCGCGAGCATCGTCGACGCGCAATAGGCCGAATGGAAGAGGAAATGGATCGGCGCCCGCCGCGGCCCGTTCGTCGCCGTGCAGTCGGCGCGGCGCAGCACCAGCGGCGACGCTTCCTCGCCCAGATGCTGATCGGTGAGGAAGGGAACCGCCATGCGCGCGGACCGCGATACCCGGCGGAAGTGAAAGGCGTCGTGGTCGGGATCATAGCGATGCGCCAGCCAGGCGGCGTCGTCGATTACGGCGGACACAGATGGCGCGGCGGGCATCGATCAACCTTGCCGATTGGCGCGGCCGATGGCAAGCACGGGCATGGCCAGCGCAACTCCTCCCGCCTCTGCCGTCGAAGCGAACCGTCGCGGCATTGCTGCCTTGCAAGCCGGCGACCATGAAGCGGCCGCGCAGCATTTCACTGCGGCAATCGCCTCCGATCCCCATTCGGGCGCCCTGCAGCGCAACCTGGCGTCGGCGCGGCGCGCGCTGGGTGACGATAAGGGGGAACTCGCCGCGCTTGACGCTGCGCTGGCGATCGATCGCCGCGACATGATTGCCTGGATTCGCAAGGGCGAGCGTCACGAAGCGCGCGGCGAGATGGGGCAGGCACTTGCTGCGTGGAGTGCCGCCGTTGCCCTTGGTGCGCAGCTCGATCCGGTGCCACCGCCGCTCGCGCCGCTGCTCGCGCACGGGCAGGATTTCCTTGACCGGGCGACGGGCGCGATGTTCACCGCCGCGTCGGCTGCGTTCGAGGAGATGCGCGACAACCTCACCGAAACCGAGGCGCGACGCGGCGCAGCCTTTGTCGCGAGCGCGCTTGGTCGCCGCCGCATCTACCGCAACGAATGTGCTGGAGTCTATTATCCCTTTCTTCCCGCCGACGAGTTTTTTGATCGCGGGCATTTCCCCTGGTTTACCGAGATCGAGGCGCAGACCGATGCGATCCGCGGTGAATTGCAGGCGCTGCTCGCCGATCCGGGCGAAGCGCTGAGACCCTATGTGCGGATGGAGGCGGGGTCGCCGGAGACAATCTGGTCGCCGCTCGACAACCGGCTCGACTGGGGCGCCTGCTTCCTGTGGGAATATGGCGAGCCGAACCAACCGGTGCTTGATCGCTGCCCGGCCACGGCGGCGGCACTCGCGGCCGTTCCGGGCGCGCGCATTCCCGGTCGGGCGCCGAGCGCCTTTTTCTCCCTGCTGAAGCCACACACGCGCATTCCACCGCACACGGGCGTCACCAACACGCGTGCGATCGTACATCTGCCACTGATTGTTCCGCCGGGCTGCGGCTTTCGGGTGGGTGGAGAAACGCGCCAATGGCAAGAGGGCGTTGCATTCGCCTTTGACGATACCATCGAGCATGAAGCGTGGAACGAGAGCGACGAGTTGCGCGCCGTTCTGATCTTCGACGTCTGGAACCCGCATATGACCGCGGGGGAACGCGAACTGCTTCTTCGCTATTTCGCATCCGCCGATGCGTCGGGCTATGCAGTGCCGCGCTAGGAGCCTCGGGGGTCGATTCGGGCTTGCGAAAGGAAGCGTCGCCAATAAGATTGTGTGTATGATCCTGCGGGAAGACCCGCGACAGGAGATATCGCATGACCCGTATTGCCGCTGCTTTTTTCGTCGTTGGCCTGCTGTCGGCTTCTGGCGCCCATGCCGCGGATAAGCCGCTACTCGTCAAGGCGCCGTCGGCGATGACGCCGACCGAGATTAAGGCGCATAATGAGCAACTGACCCCGACCGATCCTGCCTATATCAAGTGCCGCAAGACGCTCGAGATCGGGTCGCTGGTGAAGAAGAACCGCGTTTGCCATACCAATGAACAGTGGAAAGAAGTCAGCGCAAAGGGCAATCAGAATGCGCGCGACACGGCCGAGGCGATGACGAGCAAGGCGGGCAATTCAAACTGATCCGCCGGTCGGTGATCGAACAGGAAAGGGATATTCCATGCTGAATCTGGTAGTCATCGCGGTGCTTGCTGCGGCGTCTTCCGCCGAAGCGGGCGTCGCCGAACGGGCGCCTCCGGCGCGAGCGCCGTCGGAGATGACCAATGCCGAGATCAAGGCCTATAATGAAGGGCTGGCGGCCACCCATCCCCACTATATCAAGTGCCGCAAGATTGAGGAGATTGGCTCGTGGGTGAAGAAGGCGCGTGTGTGCCGCACCAATGAGCAGTGGAAGCAGGCGTGGGCGCAGGGCAACCAGAATGCGCGCGACACCGCCGAGGCGATGACGCGCGCGCCGGTCAACGGCAGCAACTGACGATCATCGAAGAAGGCTGGCGCAGCGTCAGCCTGTGCTCAGCACCAACCCGCCGTCGCCCGGCACGAGCGACCGCGCTCGATCTCGCCAACAATTCCAACCTGAAGATCAACCGAACTGCTCCTGCCCATGATCCACTTTCTATCAGGGTGAATCACAAATCCACCCCAAAGCGAATCGCTTCGGGATACAGGTTCCGCGCTCGACCTTCCGGTAACTCTTCGGTGCAGGCGCTCATTTCTCGATTTGCCAGGCGCGGCAGAAGGTGTCGACCGCGGCATCGACTTCTTCCGAAAGGTGGCTGAGATCGCGGCTTTCGGGGAGGCTCAGCACCGCGAACTGATACAGCCCCGACTGGCAGAGACCGGCGAACTGCTGCACCGCGCGCATCGGGTCGCCCTGGCGGATCTCGCCGCGCACCATTTTTTCGGCGACCCAGGCGGCGGCGCGCGCCTTGCCGCGGCGCGGCCCGCGGTCGTAGAAGGTCTCGGCGAGATGCGGAAAGCGCTCGGCCTCGCCCACGACCAGCCGGTAGAGCGAAAGCAGCGGCGAGGCGGTCAGCTTGGTCATCAATGTCATGCCGAAGTTGCGGAGCACGTCGGGGACGGGCGCGTCGATCGGCAGGTCGACGGTCAGCGCATGACCATGGCGCTCGACGATATCGTCAACCACCGCGGCGAACAAATCTTCCTTCGACGGAAAATAGGTCCAGAGCGTGGTTTTCGAGCCGCCGACCTTGCTGGCTATCGAAGACATCGTCGTTCCCGCATAGCCGTTCGCAAAAAACAGCTCGCGCGCGGCGTCGACGAAAGCCTTGCGGCGCGCCCCGGCGGCGTCGTCGATAGCAGGCGTACTGTCTGGTATCATTTCGATTGACAATGCTTCCTCCGCAGTTCATCTGCGCATGATACCAGCTAGTATCGTTGGAAGCCATGCCTCGATTCATTTTTGTTACAACTGCGGTTCTTGGCCTGTTGGCGGGTTGCGCGAGCGTTCCCGACCTCGGCCCCAGGCCCGTTGAGGCGGCGCCGGGGTCGCTGGTGTCAAGCGCGTCGCTCGCTGCGGCGCCCGGCGCGTGGCCGGTGGAGGGCTGGTGGCAAGGCTTCGGCGACACGCAGCTCGATCGCCTGATCGCCGAGGGGCTGGCGGGATCGCCCGACGTCGCGATTGCCGCGGCGCGCGTGCGCGCGGCGGAGGCTCTGGCGCAGCAGGCGGGCGCTGCGCTGCTGCCGCGCGTCGGCGCCGAAGCGGGCGCGGGCGGCGTCCAGCAGAGCCGCAACATGGGAATCCCGCCGCAGTTCGTCCCCGACGGGGTGCGGGACACGGGACATGTCGCCGCGACTTTCGGCTTTGATCTCGACCTGTGGGGGCGCAATCGCGCCGCGCTTGCCGCCGCGACCTCCGAAGCTGAGGCAGCGCGCGTTGATGCGGCACAGGCGCGGCTGATGCTCGCGACGGGAATCGCCGCGGCCTATGCCGATCTGGCCGGCTATTATGACGCGCTCGACGTCGCCAGCGAGGCGGTGCGCGTGCGTAGCGCGACCGCGCGTCTCGCCGCCGACCGCGCGCGCGCGGGACTCGAAAATCAGGCGAACCAGCGTCAGGCCGAAAGCCGCGCGGCGTCGGCAACGGCGGACGTCGTCGCGCTCGAAGAAGCGATCGCGGCGACGCGCCACCGCATCGCGGCGCTCGTCGGCGCCGGCCCCGACCGCGGTTTGTCGATCACGCGCCCGCAGATGAGGCGGCCGACGCTGGGCCTCCCCGAAAATGCCGGGATCGACCTGATCGGCCGCCGCCCCGACATCGTCGCGGCGCGGCTGCGCAGCGAGGCGGCCGCGAAGCGTATCGACGTCGCCCGCGCCGACTTTTACCCGAATATCAGCCTGTCGGCGCTCGTCGGGCTCCAATCGCTCGGCCTCTCCAACCTGTTCGACGCGGGCTCCGAATATGGCAGCGGCGGCGCGGCGATCAGTTTGCCGATCTTTGAAGGCGGGCGGCTTTCGGGGCGTTATCGCGGCGCCCGCGCCGACTATGACGGCGCCATCGCCGCCTATGACCGCACGCTGATCGACGCGCTGCGCGACGTCGCCGATATTGTGGCGAGCCGCGCCGCGACCGAGCGCCAGCTCGCCGGGCGCCGGGCGGCGCTCGAGGCCGCTGCCGAAGCCTCTAAACTCGCCAATCTGCGCTATCGCGCCGGCCTTGCCAACCAGATCGAACAGCTGACGGCCGAAGATTCGATGATCGCGCTGAACCGCGCCGTGACCGATCTCGAAGCGCGCCAGCTGGCGCTCGACATCGCGCTGATCCGGGCGCTCGGCGGCGGATACCAGGCGCCCGACCCGACAGGAGACGAATGATGGCCGATGAAACGGCGGCTGCCGACATCGACGCGCTGGAAACATATGGCGCGAAACGCCGGAAGCTGCTCCGCATCCTTGCGCTCGTCGTGCTGGCCGCCGCGATCCTGTGGGGCGCCTGGTATTTTCTGACGCAGGCGGGGCGCGTTCACACCGACAACGCCTATGTCGGCGCCGATTCGGCGCAGGTGACCGCGCTCGTTTCGGGTCCGGTGAAGGACGTGCGCGTCAGCGGGACGCAGGCGGTGAAGCGGGGCGACATTCTGGTCATCCTCGACGATGCCGACCAGCGCATCGCGCTTGCCGACGCCGAGGCGGCGCTGCGCCTTGCGCGCCAGCGTTACGGGCAGGCCGATGCGAATGCCGATGCGGCGCGCGCGCGTGTTGCCGCCCGCGGCGCCGATGTCGCGCAGGCGCGCGCCCGGCTGCGCGATGCCGAGGCGAGCGTCGAACGCGCGCGCGCCGAACTGGCGCGGCGCGAGAGCATCGCAGGCACCGGCGCGGTGTCGGCCGAGGAGCTGACCGCGGCGCGTGCAGCGGTCAAGCAGGCGCACGCCGCGCGCGACCTTGCCGCCGCGGCGATCGCCGCGGCCGAGGCAACGCGCGGATCGGCAAGCGGCGACCTTGGCGCCGCCGAGGCGGTGGTGCGCGGGACGACGGTGGACACTGCCCCTGAAGTGGCGGCGGCGGCGGCGCGCGTCGAAAAGGCGCGGCTCGATCTCGCGCGCACGGTGATCCGCGCGCCGGTCGATGGCATTGTCACCAACCGGCAGGTGCAGGTCGGCCAGCGGATCGCCGCGGGCGCGCCGATCATGGTGATCGTTCCCATCGCGACCGCCTATGTCGATGCCAATTTCAAGGAAAGCCAGTTCGAGGATATCCGCATCGGCCAGCCGGTCGAACTGACCTCGGACTATTATGGCGGCGATGTCGTCTATCGCGGCAAGGTGGTCGGCATCGCCGGCGGCACCGGCGCGGCCTTTTCGCTGATCCCCGCGCAGAATGCGACGGGCAACTGGGTGAAGGTCGTCCAGCGGCTGCCGGTGCGCATCGCGCTCGATCCGAAGCAGCTGAAAGAACATCCGCTGCGCGTCGGGCTGTCGATGGAAGCGACGATCGACACGCGCGGCAACTGAGATGCGCGTCCATCATCTCTCCTCTTCGTCATTGCGAGCGAAGCGAAGCAATCTCCAGCTAACGATCTGGATGGGCGCTCGCAGGAGATTGCCGCGTCGCCCCGGATCAAGTCCGGGGCTCCCCGCAATGACGACGCCTTTGTCGGGAACGGTAGCCTGACATGGCCAGCGTCGCCGTCCCCGCCACCGCGATCTCCGCCGCGCCACAACCGCTCACCGGCGTGCGGCTGCTCGTCGCGGCCTTTGCGCTCGCGCTCGCCAATTTCGTCGTCGTGCTCGACACGACGATCGCCAATGTGTCGGTGCCACATATCGCGGGCGGGCTGGCCGTGTCGCCGACGCAGGGGACGTGGGTGATCACCAGCTATGCGGTCGCCGACGCGATCAGCGTGCCGCTCACCGGCTGGCTCGCCTATCGCTTCGGCACGGTGCGCTGGTTCCTCTATTCGATCTTTGGCTTCGGCCTGTTTTCGCTGCTCTGCGGCGTCGCGCAGACGCTCGACGCGCTCGTCCTCTTCCGCGTCCTTCAGGGCCTGTCGGGCGGACCGCTGATGCCGCTCTCGCAGATATTGCTGCTGCGCATCTTCCCCAGGGAAAAGGCCGGCATCGCGCTCGCCATCTGGGCGATGACGACGACCACCGCGCCGATCCTTGGCCCGATTCTGGGCGGGCTGATCAGCGATAATTGGGGGTGGCACTGGATCTTCTTCATCAACCTGCCGGTCGTCGCGATCTGCGCCTTTGGCGTCGCGACGCTGCTCACGCCGTTCGAGACGCAGCGCGTCAAGGCGCCGATCGACGTCGTCGGGCTGATCCTGCTCGTCGTCTCGGTCGGCGCCTTCCAGATCATGCTCGACACGGGGCGCGAACATGACTGGTTCGGGTCGGCGTGGATCGTCACGCTGGCGATCGTCGCCGCGATCGGCTTTGCCGCCTTTGTCATATGGGAACTCACCGACGCCAACCCGATCGTCAATCTGCGCATCTTCCGCTTTCGCGGTTTCACTTTCGGCACAATCGCGCTGTCGCTGGGGTTCGGCGCCTTTTTCGCGCAAGTCGTGCTCACGCCGCTGTGGCTGCAACAGGTCGCGGGCTATACCGCGACCGAGACGGGCTATGTCGTCGCGTGGCTCGGCTGTTTCGCGGTGCTGTTTTCGCCGATCGCAGCCGGAACGCTGGGCAAACTCGACATCCGGCTGACGGTGAGCGCGGGCATATTGTGGATGGCGGCGATGTCGATCCTGCGCGCCGGCTGGAACGCCGACGTCGATTATTGGACGCTCGCGCTGCCGCATGTGTTGCAGGGGATGGGCATGCCCTTCTTCTTCGTTGGGCTGACCGCGCTGGTGCTGAGTTCGGTGCCGGTCAAGGACCAGACGTCGGCGGCGGGGCTGATGAGCTTCCTGCGTACGCTGAGCGGGGCGATCGGCACTGCGGTCGCGACGACCGCATGGGACGAGGCGGGGCGGACCTCGCGGTCGGAGCTTGTCGCCTCGCTCAACGATCCGGGCGGGTTCATGGCCTCGCTCGAACGCGCCGGGCTGACGCTCGAACAGGCGCGCGCGCTGCTCGACCGGCTGGTCGAGGTGCAGGCGCTGACGCTGGGCGTGATCCACATCTTCCTCGCCGCCGCGGTGGTGTTCGTGATCGCCGCGGCAAGCGTGTGGATCGCGCCCAGACCCAGGCAGGTGTCGATGGGCGCCGCGCACTAGGGTAGGGTCAGGACGCTGCGCCGCAGGGCTTGGGTCCGCGCCCTTGCCATGCTAGGCGCGCGGCCATGTTGACGATCAACGGCCTCACCGTGCGCCTGGGCGGGCGCACTATCCTCGACCGCGCGAGCGCCAGCCTGCCCGCCAAAAGCCGCACCGGCCTGATCGGCCGCAACGGCGCGGGTAAATCGACGCTGATGAAGGTGATGATCGGCCAGCTCGAAGCCGACGAGGGTGGCATCGACATGCCGCGCAGGACGCGCATCGGCTATATCGCGCAGGACGCGCCGAGCGGGAGCGCGACGCCGTTCGAGACCGTGCTCGCCGCCGATGCCGAACGCGCGCGCCTGCTCGCCGCGTCGGAGGTCGAGCGCGACCCGCACAAGCTGGGCGACATCCACGAAAGGCTGATCGCGATCGATGCCTATACGGCGCCCGCGCGCGCCGCGCGCATCCTGATCGGACTGGGCTTCGACGAGGATATGCAGGGCCAGCCGCTCGACAGCTTTTCGGGTGGGTGGAAGATGCGCGTCGCATTGGCGGCGTTGCTCTTTTCGAACCCCGACCTCTTGCTGCTCGACGAACCGTCGAACCACCTCGACCTCGAAGCGACGATGTGGCTCGAAAGCTTTCTCAGATCCTATCCGGGCCAGCTCGTCGTGATCAGCCACGAGCGCGACCTGCTCAACAATGTCGTCGACCATATCCTCCACCTCGAAGGCGGAAAGGTGACGCTCTACCCCGGCGGTTATGACGATTTCGAGCGGCAGCGCGCCGAGCGCATCGCACAGCTCGCGGCGGCGAAAGCCGCGCAGGACGCACAGCGCGCCAAGCTCCAGGACTATGTCGCGCGCAACAGCGCGCGCGCCTCGACCGCCAAACAGGCGCAGTCGCGCGCCAAGCAGCTCGCGCGGATGCAGCCGATTGCGGCGGTCTCGGAAGACCCCAGCCTCGTGTTCGATTTTCCGAGCCCCGACGAACTGAAGCCGCCGCTGATCACGCTCGACCTCGCGAGCGTCGGCTACACGCCGGGTGCGCCGATCCTGTCGCGGCTCAACCTGCGCATCGATCCCGACGACCGCATCGCGCTCCTCGGCCGCAACGGCAATGGCAAGACGACGCTCGCGCGTCTGCTCGCGGCGCAGCTCGCGCCGATGGACGGCGCAATGGCGGCGTCGGGCAAGATGCGCGTCGGCTATTTCACCCAATATCAGGTCGAGGAACTCGACGGATCGGACACGCCCCTGGGCCATATGACGCGCGTGATGGCGGGCAAGACGCCGGGCGCGGTGCGCGCGCAACTGGGGCGCTTCGGCTTCACGGGCAACAAGGCCACCACCGAGGTCGGCAAGCTGTCGGGGGGCGAACGCGCGCGGCTCGCGCTTGCGCTGATCACGCGCGACGCGCCACACCTTCTGATCCTTGACGAACCGACCAACCACCTCGACGTCGACGCGCGCGAGGCCCTGGTGCAGGCACTCAACGGCTTCGACGGCGCGGTGCTGATCGTCAGCCACGACCGCCACATGCTCGAACTCACCGCCGACCGCCTCGTCCTCGTCGACGGCGGCACGGCGCGCGAATTCGACGGCAGCATCGACGATTATGTCGCCTTCATCCTCGGCCAGGGAGCCGGAAAAGGCTCGGCGGCGAACGACGATGCGAAGGGCGCCGCCAAGCCCAAGGACGCGAAAGCCGCGCGGCAGGAAGCGGCGAGGGCGCGTGAAGCGCAGGCGGCGCTGCGCAAGAGCGCGAAGGAACTGGAAGCGAAGGCCGGAAAGCTTGCACAGCAGATCAGCGCGATCGACCGCGCGATGTTCGATCCGGCGGGCGCCGAACCCGCGCTCGCGAAACTGACGATGGGCGACCTCGCGCAGCGCCGCGGCAAGCTCGCCGCCGAGCTGGAGGCGGCCGAGACGGCGTGGATGGACGCGCTTGAAGCGATCGAGGCGGCGGCGGCTTGATAGCCCCTCCCTGAAGGGGAGGGCGTCATCGCCGCATTGACTCGCCTTCCCCAATCCATCATAATAGTTTCAATTGAAACCATATGGGGAATGACCATGGCCGACCTGTTCGAAAACCCGCTGGGCCTCGACGGCTTCGAGTTCGTCGAGTTTTCGGCGCCCGAAAAGGGCATTCTCGAGCCTGTGTTCGAACGCATGGGCTTTACCCGGATCGCGCGCCACCGGTCGAAAGACGTGCAATTGTGGCGTCAGGGCGACATCAATCTGATCGCCAATTACGAACCCCGCTCTCCCGCTGCCTATTTCGCCGCCGAACATGGCCCGTCGGCGTGCGGCATGGGGTGGCGCTGCCGCGATGCGGCCAAAGCCTATGCGGAAGCGATCGAGCGCGGCGCCGAGCCGGTCGAAACGACTCCCGGCCCGATGGAACTGCGCCTGCCCGCGATCCGCGGCATCGGCGGCTCGATTATCTATCTGATCGACCGCTATGGCGACGATCTCAGCATCTACGACATCGACTTCGTTTACGAGGAGGGCGTCGACCGCCATCCGGTCGGCGCGGGGCTGAAGGTCATCGATCACCTGACGCACAATGTCTATGGCGGCCGCATGGCGCATTGGGCGGCGTTCTACGAGCGCATCGCGGGTTTTCGCGAAATCCGCTATTTCGACATCAAGGGTGAATATACCGGCCTCACGTCAAAGGCGATGACCGCGCCCGACGGCAAGATACGCATTCCGCTGAACGAGGAGGGCGCCGGCGGCGGCGGCCAGATCGAGGAATATCTGCGCGCCTACAATGGCGAGGGTATCCAGCATATCGCCTTTGCCTGCGACGACCTCTACGCCGCGTGGGACAGGCTGAAAGCGCTCGGCAACCCCTTCGCGCCATCGCCGCCCGACACCTATTATGAAATGCTCGCCGAGCGCCTGCCCGGCCATGGCGAGCCGGTCGAGGAACTGAAATCGCGCGGCATATTGCTCGACGGTTCGACGACCGAGGGCGATCCGCGCCTGCTGCTCCAGATTTTCGGGCAGACGGTGATCGGCCCGGTTTTCTTCGAGTTCATCCAGCGCAAGAAGGACGAAGGCTTCGGCGAGGGCAATTTCACCGCGCTGTTCAAGTCGATGGAACTCGACCAGATCCGCCGCGGCGCGCTCAACGTCGAAGCGGAGCCCGCCGAATGACCAGCCCGATCAAACTGGGGGGCGTCCACCACGCCGCCTATCGCTGCAAGGATGCGAAGGAGACGGTCGAATGGTACGAGGCCATGCTCGGCATGACCTATACCACCGCCTTTGCCGAGGATCATGTGCCGTCGACCGGCGAATATGACCCGTATATGCACGTCTTCCTCGACGCCGGGAATGGCAACATCCTCGCCTTTTTCGAGTTGCCGAACCAGCCCGACATGGGCCGCGACGAAAATACGCCAAAATGGGTCCAGCATCTGGCGTTCAGGGTCGGCAGCTATGACGAGCTGATCGCGGCGAAGGCGCATCTGGAGGCCAATGGCGTCGAGGTGCTCGGCCCGACGCACCACGGCATCTTCAAGTCGATCTATTTCTTCGACCCCAACGGCCACCGCATCGAACTCGCCTGTGACATCGGCACCGACGAACAATATGCCGAACTGCGACGCGTCGCGCCGCTGATGCTCGAGGAATGGAGCCGGACCAAGAAAGCGCCGCGCCACGCCGACTGGCTGCACGCGGCGGCGAACGAGTAGGACCGATTGCGCCGGGATCGTCCTTGGACGATCCCGGCGCGGCTCCCGCAAGGGACAGTGGGAGCGTGACAGTGCTCGCCGCGGGGGGCGGGTCCGTCAGGGACGGATGATGGTGATCGTTGCGGCTGCCGCCGCCAGCGTTCCTACCTGCCGTGCGGCAACCAGCTGGCGGCCTGCTTCACGTCCATCCTCCAAGGCATCCTTAAAGCACCGCGCAGCCGAGGATTTGCGGAGCAACGGCTCCGGGTCGGGTCTGACGTCGCACACCAGCCGCGCCGCAGAGCGGAGGCGGCGGTCGAGGCGGTCGAGGCCGCCATTCGACTTGAGGTTCAGGTCGGCGACTGACACGATCACCGATCGTGAGTCGCTCCACGGGGCCGTCGCAACGATCGGCTCGGCGGCGGCGGGCGATGCGACCAGTGCCAATATCGGCAGAGTGACGAAAATCTTCATGAAACTTCTCCTTCATGCCGCTTTCAGCCAAACGGAGCGGCTGTGGACATTGCGAATGGTTAGCCGGAGAACGTTCCTGTCACCGTCAAAGACGCGTCAAAGACGAATTAAAAATACGTTAAATGTCGGTACTATGACATTATGCGTTCATTGATGCGTCAATTCGGTGTTATTCAGTCGCGGGGATAAGAGATCAGGGCGCGCAGATCCCCATGTCAGGAGACTGCGCCGTGCATGCGACATTCGTGACGAGTATGCCTGGGTCGACATGTGGGTCACCCACGTTTCGGTTGCTGGGGGATTTTGCGGTTGAACCGGCGCTGCTCGCGCCGCATGGCCGCAAGGCCAGAGCGCTTCTGGCGCGACTCGCTCTGGCCGACGGCCCGCTTTCGCGCGACCGGCTCAGCGCGCTCCTGTGGAGCCATCGGGCCGAGCCCCAGGCGCACGCCAGTCTGCGGCAATGCCTGATGGAACTGAAAGCCTGGACGCGTGCCTCGCCGCCGCTGCTCCATGCCGACCGCGACGCGATCGCGATCGATCATGCGCATGTCGCTGACGATGTCTCCCTGCTGCTTTCGGCCTGTGCATGCGACGATGCCGACGCGGTGCTGCGCTGGCTGCCCGCTGACGAGGTTGCGCTGCTCGCCGATCTCGACGGGGTCGACGAAGCCTTTGACGACTGGCTGGCCGCCGAACGGGCGCGCAACACCGAGGTGGTCGTCCGCGAGGTGCTGGCCATGGCCGAACGACTGCTGGTCGCCGGCGATATCGACGGATCGCTGCGCGTTGCCGACCGGATGACCCGATTCGATCCGTGCAGCGAACATGCCGCTCGTCTGGTCATGCAGGCGCGCTGGCAGGCGGGGGACGATGATGGCGTGCGCCACGCATGGCACCGGCTCGAGGATGCGGTCGCGCGGGGGCTCGACGGGCGACCATCGCCGGAAACCGCCAGACTGTATCATCGGTTGATGGACGAACCTTCATGCCGGTCGAACGAGGTGGCGCTCCAGACGGGCAAAAAACCGCCGCCCGACCGGCGGACGCATCGCATTGCGACCGTTGCGGCAACCGTTGCGGCGTTCGGCCTGATGAGCGCTGATGCGCCGCGTGAGGGAGGCGGGGAGCCCGCGATGATGACGCCGACAGTACGGATCGAACCGGTCGTTTCGCGCAACCATGGCATGATTGAACTTGGTTTCGCCGATGCGCTTGCAGGCGATTTTGTCCGGCTGGCCAACGCGTCAGGCGGCCTCGTCCGCATTCTCGATGGAGAGGCCGTCGGCAGAGGCGACTTCATCGTTCGTGTCGCGATCAATCGCGATGACGGCAATTTGACAAGCGAATCGCGCGTCGTCGATGCGCGGAGCGGCGCGATTCTCTGGTCCAGTCGGCTTTCGGGGTCACCGCGCGACCTGACGCGCCTGCGCGAACAGACGGCGGTGTCGGTGGCTGCGGTGATTGATTGCGCGCTGCGTCTCAACGACGGACAGGCGGCGCTTGCCGCCGATGCCGACCGGCGCGCGCAAGTGTTCGCGATCTGCGACGCTCATGACGATCAAGACGGCGCACGCGCCGTCGCCCTGCTCGAACGGTTTGCAGCGCGTTGGCCCGGCGACAGGGTCGCCCTCGGCCAGCTAGCGCTGGCCCGCGCAAAGCTCATATTCGGCGAGGCCGAAACGGCCGAGCAGGAACGCCAGCGCCAGCTCGCGATTCGCGCCGCGCGCCGCGCGCTGGCGAACGACCCCGCCAATGTCTATGCAATGGTGGCGCTTTCGCAGGCCGGGCGACGCGAACGCTACATGGTCGACGGCCTTCCCATGCTGAAGCGCGCGTTGTCCGTCGATCCGCGATTTTCGACCGCATTGATGCTCCAGGCGACAGGACTGTTTCAGGCCGGCTATGTCGCGGCCAGCGTCCGGCCGTCGATTGACGCCGCCAACGCCGATCCCACCTCGATCGTCAGGGCGCTTGCGGTCGTTCGGCGGCTGGCCGCGGCGGGGCGGATGAAAGAAGCCTGGGACCGGCTCGACGCGGTCGCCGCCGTCTGGCCGGACCATCCCGATCTCGTCGAGCATCGCTATCGACTGACGCTCGAACAGCCTGATAGGGTCCGCGCCGCGGCGCTTGTCGCGTCGAGCGGCGTCGATGACCGATGGCGGCTCGATCGTCTCATCCTCCAACAGGTCGCAACCGGACGGCAGGACAGCGCCGCACTCGATGCCGCGGCCGAGATTGAATATTCGCGATTGCCGGCCGCCGCTTATCAACTCGCCGCGCTCTACACGCGGATCGGCGACATCCGGCGGGCGCTGATCTGGCTCGACCGGGCGCCGGTTCGCCAAACCAGCGGTCAATGGTCGTTACTCTATTGGCCATCGGTGGCGCCGCTCCGCCGCGAACCGCGCTTTTTCGCCAAGATGGCGCAGCTTGGGCTTGTCGATTATTGGCGGCGCGAGAATCGCTGGCCTGATTTCTGCCGCGAACCAGGGCTCCGCTACGATTGCCGACGCGAAGCTGACAGACTGGTTGCCGCCGGGCGCGCGGTCAATGCCGGAAATGCCGCATTCCGGTGAAGACCATCGCCAGCCCGGCTTTGTTCGCGGCTGCGATCACCTCATCGTCGCGGATCGATCCGCCGGGCTGGATCACGCAGGTCGCGCCCGCCTCGACCGCCGCGAGCAACCCGTCGGCAAAGGGGAAGAAGGCGTCGCTGGCGACCGCGCTGCCAATGGTGCGCGGGCTTGCCCAGCCATGGGATTCGGCCGCTTCGCGCGCTTTCGCCGCGGCAATGCGCGCGCTGTCGCGGCGGTTCATCTGCCCCGCGCCGATGCCCGCGGTTGCGCCGCCCTTGGCATAGACGATCGCGTTCGACTTCACATGCTTGGCAACCGTCCACGCGAATAGCGCGTCGGCCAGTTCTTCCTCGGTCGGCGCGCGGTCGGTCACGACCTTCAGGTCGGCGCGGGTGATGCGGCCGTTGTCGCGGCTCTGCGCGAGCCAGCCGCCGGCGATCGTCTTCAGCATCAACCCGCCGCGCGCCGGATCGGGCAAGTCGCCGGTGAGCAGCAGGCGGAGGTTCTTCTTCTTCGCGAACACCGCACGGGCATCGGCATCGGCGTCGGGGGCGCAGACGACCTCGGTGAAAATGCCGCTGATCGCCTCCGCCGTCGGCCCGTCGAGTGGTCGGTTGACCGCGATGATCCCGCCGAACGCCGACACATCGTCGCATTTCAGCGCCGCGTCATAGGCCTGGCTCAAACTCGCGGCGGTCGCGACGCCGCACGGATTGGCGTGCTTGACGATCACGCAGGTCGGATCGGCCTCGCGAAACTCCGCGACGAGTTCGAGCGCGGCATCGGCGTCGTTGATATTGTTGTAGCTGAGTTCCTTGCCCTGCACCTGTTCGGCTTGCGCTATCCCGCGCCCGGCGGGACCGGCGGGCAGGTAAAGCGCGGCCTTTTGGTGCGGATTTTCGCCATAGCGCAGTTCGGCCGACAGCTTGGCGGTCAGCGGCAGCGTGTCGGGAAACAGCTTGCCCTGGTCGGCAAAGGCGAACCAGCTCGCGATCGTCCCGTCATAGGTGGCGGTGTGGGCAAAGGCGGTCGCGGCGAGCCGCTTGCGCAGGTCCAGCGTCATCGCGCCGCCGTTGGCGTCCATCTCCGCGATCACCGCGGCATAATCCTCGGGCTCGGTGACGATGCCGACGAACGCATGGTTCTTCGCTGCCGAGCGCACCATCGCGGGGCCGCCGATGTCTATATTTTCGATGATCTCGTCGCGCGCCGCGCCCTTCGCGACGGTCGCGGCGAAGGGGTAGAGATTGACGACGACCAGATCGATCGCGCCGATCCCGTGCGCGTCCATCGCGGCGACGTGGCGCTCGTCGTCGCGCACCGCCAATATGCCGCCATGCACCGCCGGGTGCAGCGTCTTGACGCGGCCGTCCATCATCTCGGGAAAGCCGGTCAAATCGGCGACATCGAGCACGCTATGACCCGCCTCGCGCAATGCCTTCGCAGTCCCCCCGGTCGACACCAGTTCGACCCCGTGGCGGACGAGCGCCGCGGCCAGATCGGCAAGCCCCGCCTTGTCGCTGACGGACAAGAGCGCGCGGCGGACGGGAATCAGGTCGGTCATGGAGGGCGGCCTTTTGCGAGACGGGAAAGACGCGGCTCCCCTAGTCGGGTCACTCCCCAAGAGCAAGCATCGTTGCCCCCGCACAGGCAGGGGCCGCTGTCGGTCTATTCCGGCCTCGCCGCTTCAAACCGATTGCGGCCCCCGCCTGTGCGGGAACGACGATTTATTGACGCGATATTACAGCCCCAGCGCCGCCGCGATCTGGTCCCAGCGCACCAGCTTGAAGTTTTGCGCCTTGGCGCCGTTGTCGCCGTCCTGCGCGATGAAGATGCCATCGGGGTAGGCCGGACCGAAATTGCCCGCCACCGCCTCGATCCCGTCGGTTTCGCTCGTCGCGCCGAACGCTCCCGCGGCGACCGCGAAGCGGCCGATATAGTCGACGCCCGGCAGGCGGAACACGGCATAGGCATTGTCGCCCTGGCTCGACGCGATCAGGTAGCGCTGGCCCTTGTGGTCGATCGTCGCCAGGCCTTCGAGGTCGGCGACGAGGCGTTGGTTGTCGATCGGCGCGACCAGGCGCGCGGACGCGCCCTTGCCATTTTGCTTCAGCTCCCAAAGGCCGCCGACCTCTTCGCCGACATACAGCGTGTCGCCGTCGAAGACGCAGCCTTCGGACTGGGTCGGGATCTTGTGCTCCCATTCGATGGTAAAGGTCGGCGCCGCGCCCGCGGGCAGCCCCAGCGTGCCGACGCGCACGCTGCCGTCCTTGACGATCAGCGCCGCGGTGATCGGCTCGCCCGGCGCGCTTTTCTTGACGCACAGGCCATAGGCCTCGCCCGGCCCCGCCGCGACGCGGCCGAGCGCGGTGATTGCGGGCTTGGCGCCGTCGAGGCGGAAGATCGCGAGATGCGCGGTCATCCCGTCGTTGCGGTCGCTCGCGACGATGATGTCGCCCGCCATGTCGACATTGTTGACCAGCCCGGCCTCGATGAAGGCGACATCCTTGCCGGCAAGGTCATAGACGTGCAGCCCGGCCTTCTTGTCGGTCGCGACGATCAGCGCGCGATTCGGATTGGCGGGATCGACCCAGACCGCGGGATCGTCGGCGGCGTCGGCGCGGCTGGTGCCGACCGGCTCGGTCTCGCCGCTCGCCGTCACCTGCACCGGCGGCAGGCCGTTGATGATGGGTTCGCTCGCGACGCATCCGGCGAGCAGCGAGGCAAAGGCGAGCGAAGTCAGCAACTTCGCCTGACGGGTGACGGACATGGCGATTCCCCTGGTTCATGCTGCGCATCCGCGCGCTTGACCGCGCCCCCTTTCATCTCGGCGCCTTCGCGTCAATCGCACAATATTTCAGTCATATAAACGTCATCGAAACGTCATTTGACTCGCCGCAAACGGTCACATGGCGCCCCTAGACGCCCGGCAACCACAAAGGGGGTCTAACCAAAATGATTCGAACTTTCAGCCTGCGTTCCGCCGCCGCTCTCGCCATCGTCGCGGTGCTCGCCACCGCTCCCGCTGTCGCGCAGCCGACATCCGCCGACACGGCGCCGATCCAGCGCGACGAGGGCGACATCACGACCTCGCAGGACATCGTCGTCCTCGGCAGCGTCGGCTATCGGGGCCGCAGCGACGAGGCCGAACCCGTCCTTTCATATGACAGCGAGTTTTTCCAGCGCTTCGAGCCGCTGACCGCAGGCGATGCGCTGAAGCGCGTGCCGTCCGTCACCTTTCTGTCCGACGTCATCGAAAGCGACGGTGCGCGCCTTCGCGGCCTGCCGCCGGGCTATACGCAGATCCTGATCAACGGCGAGCGCGTCCCCGGCAACGGCGACGACCGCAGCTTTTTCATGGATCGCATTCCCGCCGAACTGATCGACCGCGTCGAGATCCTCCGCTCCTCGTCGGCGCGCCGCACAGGCGATGCCGTCGCGGGCACGATCAACATCGAACTGCGCGACGGTTTTGAACTCGATGGCGGCTATGTCCGCGCGGGCGCGCTCTATTTCGACGATGAGGAACTCGAACCAAGCCTCGGCCTCGTCTATGGCGGGAAAGTCGGGCCGGGCCGCCTGCTCGTCGGGCTCAATTTTCAGGGTCGCCACAATCCGAAGCGGAAGCGTTCGCTGCGCTATGGCGATTCCCCCGAGAACGATCCCGATTTCCGGGTCAACGAGTTCGACAATCGCGAGGACCAGAGCGACACGCGCGACGGCAAGGATTATTCGGCCAACGCCAGCTATGAGATCGACGGCGAGACCACCGGTTTCCGGATCAGCGGCTTCTACGTCCGCACCGACCGCACGGAGACCGAGCGCAGCTTCGAATATGACGATCCGACGGCGATCAGTGGCCCGCTGCCCAGCGGCAATCTGTTGACCGACAATCGCAACGTTAACAATATCGATCAGGAAAATTACAGCATCGACGCCAGATTGTCGCACGATTGGTCGCTCGGCAAGACGACGCTGCGTCTCGGCCATGCGCGGTTCGACGACAAGCAGCGCGAGAGCGAGAATGAGATCGATTTCGACGTCGATTATGACGATGGCGAAGTGCCGGTGTTCGAACAGGCGTTCACTGCGACCGACATCGTCGACAAGGAATACACCGCCAAGCTCGACCATGAGTTCGACCTTGGTCACGACATCCAGCTTGTGGTCGGCGGCTTCTATCAGAAGAAAAAGCGGAATACCGCGATCCTCGACGCGGACGGCGAAGAGGATTTTCCGGGGCTCGAAACCAGCTATGACCAGTTCGCCGATAGTCCCGACGACCTGCTTTCGCCCTTCGACCCGCTCGAGCCGACCGATGGCGGGGTCAGCCGGATCGAGGAACGACGTCTCGACGGTTTCGCGCTGGTGCAGGGCAAATCGGGCGGGCTGACGTGGGAGGCGGGCATCCGCTATGAAACCACGCGCTTCGACATCACCGACTTCACCGAAGCGGCAGCGATTCCCACGCAGCGCAATGAATATGAAAAATGGCTGCCGTCGGCGTCGGTCAAGTTCGACCTGACCTCGCGCGACCGCATCACCGCGTCGGTCGCGCGCACCAACCGTCGCCCCGATTTCAACTTCATCTCGCCCGCCCTGCTCGAAGAAGAAGTCGGCGACAGCGACCTGCTCGGCAATCCGCAACTCGGTCCCGAAACCGCCTGGGGTTTCGATCTGGGGTATGAGCGCCGCATCGGTCGCACCGGCATCGTCGGGATCAATGCCTTCTACCGCGACGTGACCGACCTCATCGAACTGACCAACACCGGCGAAGAGGGGTCGGAAGGCGAGGGCACTTTCGTCTACCAGCCGCAGAATGTCGGCGACGGCAAGGTGTGGGGCGTCGAGTTCGATCTTTCGACCGACCTCGGTTTCCTCGGCCTGCCCGACACGGGCCTTTTCGGCAACGTCTCGTGGCTCGACAGCGAGATCACCGATTTTGCGGGCAAGCGCCGCTTCAACGGCCAGTCGGACTATGTCTACAACATCGGCTTCGTTCAGGACATCCCGCGCTGGGGCGTTGCTTTCGGCGCGACGCACCGCAAACAGGGCGCGGCCTATGACCGTGTGATCAGCGAGGAAGTGCGCACGACCTATGGCGCCGACCTTGAAATCTTCGTCGAAAAGCGGATCGGCAGCAATTTCACGATCCGCGCGGTCGGATCGAACCTGTTGAACGGAGCCAAGCGCGAAGTGTTCAACAAGTTCGACAATCTCGAAGACCAGCAGACACGCGATTTCGACGAATATGAGCTCGAAAGCGAAAAGGCGGGGCCAGTGTTCCAGCTGATGGCGCGCTACGCCTTTTAGAGCGCGATGACATGATATTGACCCACCGTGATTGCCCCCTGAAGTTCGTCGGCAAGAAGCGTCTCGCAGGACGGGCTGGTTGCCCGGACCAGAGACGCGCCGCTGTCCGGCGGGCTTCAGGGGGCAACCCCTCCGGGGCGGGCCGATTCTGGCCGATTGCCACGTTGCTCGTCGGGCGCGATGTCCCGCATCGCGCCGCTCCTCGCGCCTCGCACTCGGCCAAAATCGCCTCCGTCACGGTGGGTCAATATCATGTCATCGCGCTCTAAGGGTTCGGCGGCCGACGCTCAGTCCCTTGGGCGCCGGCTGCTGGTTCGCTGATCGTCATTTCAAGCGAAGCGAAGCAATCCAGGGCGGCCTAAACCGCTCTGGATTGCTTCGTCGCTTCGCACCTCGCAATGACGAGGCAAAAGCTACCCGATATGCTTGAATATCCACCCCACGCTCACCCCGCCCGCGGGGGCGGTGCCCGTGACGACAAGCTGTTCGGTCGGGTAGGGGCGGCCATCGCCATCGACCCACAGGCTTTCCTCGATGGCCAGCTCGCCTTCGGAGGTGCGGAACTGCCACAGCGGCCCGCCGCCGAGGCGCAGCAGCGCACCCAGCCCGTCGGCGGTCAGGCTGGCCGAAATGTTGCGGCCGAGGTGAAAGCGGATCGTGAAGGCCTTGTCGCCCTTGCGCCGCGTGCGCGGGGCGGGCAGCAGCATGTCCTCGCCGCGCAGTTCGCGCCCGTTGGGTGAGAGGATCAGCAGGCGGCGGTGGATCAGCCCGTGGCGGCGTGCATAGCCGTCGTGGCTCATCTCGAGCCGGCTGCCCTGCGGTGTTTCGCGGCGATCAAGCTCGACCTCGGTGACGCCCTTGCCAAGCGCGCCGCCGGGCAGGATTGCGGTCGAATTGCTGTCGGCCAGCGTCAGCGTCGAATGCGCCGCGGTTGTCCGCAGCCCGCGCGCAAGGTCGGCGGGGATCGTCGCGCCGGTGAGCGCCGCACCGCCGCAGTTGACGACGATCCGTTCGTCGCCATCGCTGAGTTCGAAGGCGAGGGTCGAAGCGCAGCCCGCCTCGGTCACCCGGGCAATGGGGGGAGGCGCGGCGTCGGCGAGCAGCACCGCCTTGTTCGCGACAAGCCGCTGATAGCCCCAGTCGCGCGCCTGTTTCAGCGGCCGGGTGCGCACGCCGCTTGCCGCGACGATCGCCTGCACATGCGCCGCCGAGGTCGCACCGCTGCCCTGCCAGCAGCCCATGCCGCCATCGGCGTGGAGCAGCCCGAGCAGCGCGGGGACGGCCCGCGCGAGCACTTCCTGCACAAAGGGTGGCACCTCCATGCGGCGCATGTCATAGGTGCGCGCGAGCATCGACAGCGCCATGATCGCGTCGAGTTGCGCCTGCGGCGAGCGCGAGATATTGCCGCCGTCGGCATAAAAGCTGGTTTCCAGCACCTTGCGTAGCCCCGCTTCGCCGAACACCTGCCGCGGCTCGCCGCCGGGCATGAGGAGCGACGCGGCGACGATGCCGACCCACGCGACCATTTGTCCCGTGCCCGGCCGCGTCTTGTCGGCGACGCGGTCGAGGTGCCGCGCCGCGCGCGCGAGGTGGTTGAGCACCGCCGAGCGATAGACAAGGTCGCTCGACGACAGGATGAGCGGCGCGTGAGCGGCCCAGAAGAGGATACGCCAGCCGGTATTGTCGGCGCGCCACGCGGGTTCGCTCACCGTCTCGCCATGCGTGCCGAGCCAGTGACGCACCACGGCTTCGGCGATCGGCGCGCCATCGGCGCGGGTGCCGGTGGCGGCGAGGTCGCGCAGCCAGGCAAAGCTGTGCAGATAATCGGCAAAGGCCGGCGCGACGGTCAGCGACGCGAAATCAAGATCGCCGAGCGGCAGTTTCAGCCCGCGATGCAGAAAATGGCCGGCACGGATCGCGGTGCCCGCACGCGGATCGCCCGGCACCGGGTCGGCGGGTACGCCGAGCAGCTTCAGCGGAAAGCGCCCTTTGAGCCGCAGCGCGTGGAGCGGGGTGCGCCAGGTCAGGCGGGTGATCGCATTGGCGACGCGATCGCCGAGCGACAGCCCCTTGTCGGCGGGCAGGCGGATCAGGCGTTTGCCGGGTTCGATCGTGTCGTCGATCGGCGCGGCGTCGTAACCGGGATCGAGCGGCGGGTCGGCGGGGGCGGTGGTCAGCGGTCTCCCCTCCATCGATCAGGCCCCGCGCAGCCGCCGGATATTGTCGGCATATGCCCCTGGCCCGCCCTTGAAGGTCGCGGTCCCCGCGACGAGCACGTCGGCGCCGGCCGATATGGCGCGTGGCGCGGTCGCCGCATCGATCCCGCCGTCGACCTCCAGCCTTATGTCGCGGCCCGATTTCTCGATCATCTTCTTCACCGCCTCGATCTTGCGAAGCTGGCTGGCGATGAAGCTCTGCCCGCCGAAGCCGGGGTTGACGCTCATGATGAGGACCAGGTCGATGTCGTCGATCAGATAATCGAGCATCTTGGCCGGGGTCGCGGGATTCAGCGACACGCCCGCCTGTTTGCCCAGCGATTTGATATGCTGGACGGTGCGGTGGATGTGCGGTCCCGCCTCGGGATGGACGGTGATGATGTCGGCGCCCGCCGCGGCAAAGGCGTCGAGGAAATGGTCGACCGGCGAGATCATCAGATGGACGTCAAAGGGCAGCGACGAGTGCGGGCGCAGCGCCTTCACCACCATCGGCCCGATCGTCAGATTGGGCACAAAATGGCCGTCCATCACGTCGATATGAACCCAGTCGGCCCCCGCGGCCTCGATCGCGCGCACTTCCTCGCCCAGCTTCGCGAAATCGGCGCTGAGGATCGACGGGGCAATGCGGACGGCGGGCGGCGTGGCGGTCATGGATCGGCCTTAACCATCTAAGGAGTCGGGAGCAAGCGGGGGCGGGCGGTGGTTGTGGAAAAGCGGGGGGCGCTGCGGTGTTGAGAGGGGAATGGCTGGTTGCGACCGATTGCGGCCGTTGGCATTTCGGGCTCTCTCCCCTTCAGGGGAGAGACACGAAGGCTTGGCAGCTTGCTGCCTAGCCGCAGTTGAGAGGGGTTTGGATGGTCCCCCTCTCCCAACCCTCTCCCCTGAAGGGGAGAGGGCTTTATGGCAGCTCTCCACCCCAAAACCGCCGCCGATACCCTACATCAACCCCGCCGCCGCAATCGCCGCGACGGCATGGTCGATCCGGGCGTCGCCCTCGCCCTCGATCCACGCCCATGGGAGCTGGCGCCGTTCGAGTTCGCCGATCGCGACGTCCATGAACTGATGCCGCGCCAGATCGCTGCCGAACAGGCGGGTGCCGTCCTCCTCCCAGGGCAGGTCCATCGCGGGAACGAGATAGAGGTCGGCCACCCCGGTCCACGCATCGATTTCGGGCAAGCGGCGCCCCAGCAGCATGAGCGCCCACGCCTGCGTCATCAGCGGGTCGGTGTCGGACACCAGCCAGTCGGGCTGCTGGGCCAGCGCCGCCGCGGTCGCGGCGCGGTGGCCGTCGAAAATGGCGAGCAGGTCGACCTCGTCGAACTTGGTGCCATTCGCCTCGGCATAGGTGCGCCCATATTCGGGGACGACCAGCCCGCCGAGCCGCAGCGCGAGCCGCGGGGCGAGCGTCGACTTGCCCGTGCTTTCGGCGCCGTGCAGGCAGATGTGCCGGGTCATGGCGCGAGCCGCCCGGTCGCCGCCGCGCGGCGCCACTGGATCAGCCCGTCGATCGACAGGCCGAGCAGCACGACATAGACCGCGCTGGTCGCGTAAAGCCCGCGCGATGCGAAGAGCGGGATCGCGATCAGGTCGACGAGGATCCACAGATACCAGCTTTCGACGCGCCGCCGCGCGAGCAGCCATTGCGCGGTGACGCTGATCATCGCGATCGCGCCGTCGATCCATGGCGCCGCCGCGTCGGTGTGGCGGTCCATCGCATAGCTCCATCCCGCCCAGGCGGCTAGCGTGCCGAGCCCCCAGCCCCATCGCGCGCGGTCGCCCATCCAGCCGACCGGGACGCCGCTGTCGGTCCGTGCGCGCGTCCACGCCGCCCAGCCATAAAGATTGAGCGCGAAGAAAAAGCCCTGGAGCAGCATGTCGCTGTACAGCTTCGCCTCGAAGAAGACGAAGGCATAGAGCGCCACCGCGACGAGCGCGAAGGGATAGTTCCAGACGCTGCGCAGCGCGACGAGCGCGACATTGGTGAGCACGAAGGCGGCGGCAACCCATTCGACGGGGTTCATGCGCCTGCGCACTCCCCGTGCGTGTGTACGCCGTCCGGCCGGGGCCGCGTCCACAGCCCCTCGCGGCTGATCCGTCGCTCTGGCGGGCGGCGGAGCACCGACCAGCCCGCGCGCGCAACCCAGCCCAGTTTGGCGGCGAGCGAGCTTGCGGCGCGATGGTCCCACGCATGATCGCCGCGCCGCCGCACCTCGCGCGCGATGTCGCCATAAATGCCCGCGGCGGCGAGCACCGCCCAGCGGCTGCGCGGCGGCAGTTTGCGGGCGCCCCAGCGCGCCGACGCTTCATATTCTTCCGCCATTTCGGCGAGCCATTTTGCCATCACGGCGAGCCGGGGGCGAAAGGCGGGGTGCATATGCTGCCCCGGCGGAATGTCGAGTTCGACCATCCATTCGACGGGCAGGTAACAGCGGTCGGCGGCGGCATCCTCGGCCACGTCGCGCGCGATATTGGCAAGCTGGAACGCGATGCCGAGGTCGGATGCACGGTCGAGCGTGCGCTCGTCATCGGGGTCGATTCCCATCACCAGCGCCATCGCGACGCCGACCGCGCCCGCAACATGATAGCAATAGCGCAGCAGATCGTCCTCGCTGCGCGGCCGCCAGTCCCTTGCATCGAGATCGAATCCCGCGACGATATCGTCGATAACCGCGCGCGGGATCGCCACCTCGGTGAGCAGGAAACCCAGCGCGTCGAACGCCGGATCGCCCGTCGGCGCGCCCGCAAAGGCCTGGTCGGTCAGCGCCCGGATGCGCTCGACGGCCGCTGCGGAATCGTGTCCCGGCGCCATCGTGCCGCCATGATCCTGCCCGTCGGTCAGGTCATCGGCCGCGCGGCACCAGGCGTAAAGCAGCCAGACGCGCTCGCGCGTTTCGCGGTCGAAAAGCTGACTCGCGAGAGCAAAGCTTTTCGACCCGCGCGCGATGCTGTCGTGCGCGAAACCGTGGAGGGCGTCGGCGTCATAGGCCCCCGCTTCGGTCATCAGAGATTTTCGGCCTTCATCGCGAAAATCGTCTGGTGCGGCGTATAATGCGCCATCTTGTCGAGCAGATCGTCGAGTCCGGCGTCGACGATCAATATCCCCGCATGGGCGGGGCGGATGAAGCCGACCTCGATCATCCGGCGGTTGAAGGCGATGAGGTCGTTGTAGAAGCCCGCGGCGTTGAGCAGCCCGACGGGCTTGGTGTGATAGCCGAGCTGCGCCCAGCTGATCGCTTCCCACAGCTCGTCCATCGTCCCGACGCCGCCGGGGATCGTCAGGAACCCGTCCGACAGGTCGGTGAACATCTTCTTGCGCTCGTGCATCCCCGATACGACGTGCAGCTCGGTGCAGCCGCGATGCGCGACCTCGGCGCCGACGAGCGCCTCGGGAATGATGCCGATCACCTCGCCGCCCGCTTCCAGCGCGCTGTCGGCGACCGCGCCCATCAACCCCAGTCGCCCGCCGCCATAGACGACGCCGATGCCCCTGTCGGCCAATGTGCGCCCGACATGGCGCGCGGTTTCGATATAGACGGGGTCATCGGGGGTCGCGGACCCGCAATAGACGGCGAGGCGTTTCATAGTCTTCCCTTACCCGCTCGATGATGTGAGCGGAATTACAAGTCCAGCATCAACGCCGCCGTTGCCTTGGCGCTGCCGACGACGCCTGGGATTCCCGCGCCCGGATGCGTTCCCGCGCCGACGAAGTAAAGATTGGAAATCCTGTCGTCGCGGTTGTGCGCGCGGAAAAAGGCCGACTGCCACAGCACGGGTTCGAGGCTGAACGCGCTGCCGAGGTGCGCATTGAGGTCGCGACCGAAATCGGTCGGCGTATAGTGAAAGCGCGTGACGATATTGGCGCGAAGATCGGGTGCGACGCGCCGTTCGACCTCGTCGATGATCGCATCGGCGAAGCGCGTGCCGAAATCGCCGTCCCAGTCGGCTTTCGCCTTGCCGAGGTGCGCGACGGGGGCAAGCGCGTAAAAGGTCGAATGCCCCGGCGGCGCCATGCCCGGATCGGTGATGCTGGGATGGTGGAGGTAGAGCGAGAAATCGTCCGGCACGACGCCGTTCTTGTAGATGTCGTCGAGCAGCCCTTTATACCGCGGGCCGAACAAGATGCTGTGGTGCGCGACACCGGGATAGTCGCCCTTCGCGCCGAAATGCACGACGAACAGCGACGGCGACCAGCGTTTGCGCGCCAGGCTGCGCGCCGTTTTCGGCCCGCGCGGATGATCGGCGAGCAGGTCGCGGTAGGCGTGCATCAGGTCGCCGTTGCACGCGATCATTTCGGCGTCGCCGCGCCAGCCGCTCGCGGTGGTCACCCCGGTCGCGCGGTCGCCCGCGGTGTGAATCGCCGTCACCGCATCGCCGAGGCGCAGCGTCCCGCCCAGCCGCTCGAACAGGCGGATCAGTGCGGCGACCAGCCGGTTGGTGCCGCCGCGCGCGAACCAGACGCCGCCGTCCTTCTCGATCGTGTGGATCAGCGCATAGATGGCGCTCGTCGTCATCGGATTGCCGCCAACGAGCAGGGTGTGGAACGACAGCGCCTGCCGCAGCCGCTCATCCTGCACATAGGAGGAGACGATCGAATAGACGCTGCGCCACGCCTGATATTTCATCAGCGCAGGCGCGGCCCTGATCATCGCCCGAAAGTCGAGAAAGGCGGTCGCGCCGAGCTTGACATAGCCCTGTTCGTAAACGCCCTTCGAATAGTCGAGGAAGCGTTCGTAACCCGCGACGTCGGCGGGGTTCAGCCGCGCGATCTCGGCGTGGAGCGCCGCCTCGTCGTTCGAATAGTCGAAATTGGTCCCGTCGGGCCAGTTGAGCCGGTAGAAAGGACTGACGGGCATCAGTTCGACGTCGGCGGCCATGTCCTGCCCGCTCAATTCCCACAGGTCGCTGAGGCAGGGCGGATCGGTGATGACGGTCGGCCCGGCGTCGAAGGTGAAGCCGTCGCGCACCCAATGATAGGCGCGCCCGCCGGGCTTGTCGCGCGCCTCGACGATCGTCGTCGCGACCCCTGCCGATTGCAGCCGGATCGCAAGCGCGAGGCCGCCGAAACCGGCGCCGATGACGATGGCGGTGCGGGTCATTTCCAATCCAGTTTTGCAAGCGCCGACAGCGCGCGGCCGACCGGCACCGGCGGCTTTCCCGCAAGCAGGCGCAGCCGGTCCGCCGCGGTCGACCGCCCGGCATAGAAGCGCGCGACGAGCCGCGGCGACAGGCGATAGAATCGCTCGAAAATGCGGTAACGCCTATCGGGATCGGCGGCGCGGAACAGCATGGCGTCCAGCATCCGGTAAAAGCGCTGGCGCCGCCACGCCGACTGCGCGCGCGCGCGCAGCAGCGCGGGCAGGTCGGCGCGACCGACCAGCGCGGGCAGCGCCGCCGCGGTGCGTACGGCGTGCGGCAGCGAATAACCCGTCGTCGCGTGGAACATCCCTGCGCGCACGCCGATTCGTGACGTGCGGTCCGATTCCGGCCACAACCGGTCGAAATCGCCCGCGATCACCACTGGTAACACGCCGCTCTCCTCGCGCATCGTCGCCGTCACCTGCCAGCCCTGCGCCGCGGCATAGGCGGCAATGCGTTCGCGCACCACCATTTCGTCGAGGTCGGCGTCGTCGCTGTAATAGGTGTCCTCGACGAACAGGGTTTCGGCGTCGAAGGGGAGGAGATAGACAAAGCGATAGCCGTCCAATTGCTCCACCGTCGCGTCCATCACCACCGGCTGTTCGACGCCGTGCCCGCCCTTCACGGTGAGCGCCTGCCCGACAAACTTCTGCCAGCCGCAGTCCAGTGTCGGAAACTTGCCCGCGCCGCGCGCGTCGAGGACATGCTTCGCCGACAATCGCCCGCCGCGCGCCAGCAGCAGATGGTCGGGCGCGACATGTTTCGCGCGATCGGCGATGATATGGCCGTCCGGCAGCGCCGCCGCCACCGCTTCGGCCAGCGCTTCGCCGGTGATGCTTTTATATCCCATGTGCAGCGTCCGCGCGTGCGCGGGAAAGCGCACGTCATAGCGCGGCCAGTGGTGGCGGACGAGCGGCGCGACGAGCCAGCGGTCCTTCTTTGCGATGTCGCTGTCGAAAAAGGACCAGATATGATTGCCCCCGACCGGCCCCGGCTCGATCAGTCGTATGTCGAGATCGGGCCGCTTGGCCGCCAGCGCCAGCGCCGCAAGTCCGCCCGCAAGCCCGCCGCCGACGATCGCGATGTCGCATTTATCGATGTTCGGCCCCACCATGTCTCCGCCCTAGCCGCGCTTCGCGCCCGTGCAAAGCCATTGCAACGCGCCGCCGAACGGCTAGCCTCCCGCCATGACCGGCTGGGCGATCCTTTTGTCCGCGCTTGCGATGACCGCCATCGTGGGCGTGCGCTATCTTGTGACCAGCGGCGCCTTCGCCTTCGCCACGCGCCTTAGGCACCCCGGCCTCTATCGCGGGCTCGAACCGCAGATGCGCCGCGAGATCGGCTGGAGCCTTGCCAGCGCCGCCATTTACGGCATCCCCGCTGGCGTGGTCGCCTGGGGATGGCAGGCGCATGGCTGGACGCGCATCTATGCCGACGTGGGCGCCTTTCCGCTCTGGTATCTGCCCGTCAGCCTGCTCCTCTATCTGCTGCTCCACGACACATGGTTTTACTGGACGCATCGCTGGATGCACCGCCCGCGCCTGTTCCGCCTCGCGCACGCCGTCCATCATGCGAGCCGCCCGCCGACCGCCTGGGCGGCGATGAGTTTTCATCCGATCGAGGCAGTCACCGGCGCCATCGTCATCCCTGCGCTCGTTTTTGTCATTCCCATCCATGTCGCGGTGCTGGGCCTTGTTCTGGCGATCATGACGATCATGGGGGTCGGCAATCATATGGGGTGGGAGATGTTTCCGCGCGCGCTTGTTCATGGACCAGCAGGGCGCTGGCTGATAACCGCGACGCATCACCAGGCGCATCATGCCGTCTACCGGGGGAATTATGGACTTTATTTCCGTTTCTGGGATCGCGCGTGCGGCACGGACATCGGGCTTGGCCGCTTTGATCCTGTGCGCCGTGACGGCGAACGCCCCGCCGCCGCCGACGGTTGAGGTCAGCGTTACCGGGCTGCGCAGCGCCAGGGGGCAGTTGCTCGTCTGCCTGACGACCCAGGCGAGCGCCTTTCCCGATTGCAGCAAGGACAAGGCTTCGGTGCGCATGGCGGTGAAAGCCGCCGATGCCGCGCGCTTCGACATCCATGCGCCCGCCACGGGCACCTATGCGATCGCGGTGGTCCATGACGAAAATGGCAACAACAAGATGGACAAGGCGATCTTCCTGCCCAGGGAAGGCTTCGGCTTTTCGCGCAATCCGACGATCACCGTTGGCCCGCCGAGTTTCAAATCGGCCAGTTTTGCGGTCGCGGGCGACATGCACCAGTCGATCAGGATGAAATATATGCTCTAGTGGCGCCCGCGCGCCGCCGCTAAGAGAGCGCGCGTGACCGCGACACGCTCCCGCATCGCCGCTTTGGCCGACCGCTGGCCAAAGTCCCTCGCCCTGTTGCTCGGCGCCGTTTCGGCGACGGGCTTCGCGCCGCTGCACCTCTGGCCGCTGACCTTGCTCGCGCTCGGCGGCTGGATGGCGATCGTCGCGCGCAGCCCGCGCGGCTGGCGCGCCTTCGGGACCGGCTGGGCGTTCGGCGTCGGTCATTTCGTCGTCGGCCTCAACTGGATCGCGACCGCCTTTACCTATCAGGCGGCGATGCCCGCCTGGCTGGGGTGGATCGCGGTTCTGCTGCTCGCGCTGTATCTCGCGGTGTATCCGGCGCTGGCGGCGTGGGGGGCGTGGCTGACGCAAAAAATCGTCGCCCCCGCGCAGGGTGGCGGGAGACGCGTGACTCCCGCCACGGCCGCTGGCGGTTTATCCGGCGACGATGGCGCAAGGCCGACGGCGGCCCCCGCCTTCGCGGGGGCGACGCTGTCCTTCGTCCTCGCCTTTGCCGCGCTGTGGACGCTCACCGAATGGCTGCGCAGCTGGGTGTTTACAGGTTTCGCGTGGAATCCGCTTGTCGCAACAACCGGCGACTTTTTGGGCCTGCTGCGATTGATCGGCTCCTATGGTGCGTCGGCCACCGTGATATTGGCGGCGGGTTATGTGCTGTGGGTGGTCGGATCGGGTGTGGAACGCATCCGAAGAAAAGATTCGCTCCCGGAACCGAGTCCTCAATCCCAGCTTCAACAACAATTGGCTGCTGGTGCTGTCATCGCCGGCTTTCTGGCTTTGGTCTATCTGCTGCCAGACCATTCGTCCTCACCACCGGCAGCGGCGGATGCCACCCCCATCACCGTCGTCCAGCCCAATATCGGCCAGCAGGACAAATGGGAGGGGAGCAAGGCCGACGCCAATTTCGCCAAGCTCGCGCGGCTGACGACGCCGATGGACGACACGCCGCGGCTGATCCTGTGGCCCGAGGCGGCGGTGCCCGACTATCTCGAATGGGGCTATCCCGCCATCTATTACGAGCGCTCGCCCGCCGAGGCGCGGCGGCGGATCACCGACCTGATGAACGCGGGCGACGTGATGCTGCTCGGCGCGCTCAAGCTCGAAATGGACGAGGGGGGCGAGGTCGTCGGCGCGCGCAACGCGGTGATGACGCTTCACGCCGATGGCACGCTGGGGCCGCGCTATGACAAGGCGCATCTCGTTCCCTATGGCGAATATCTGCCGATGCGACCCGTCCTCTCGGCGATCGGACTGTCGCGGCTTGCGCCCGGCGACATCGATTTCTGGCCCGGCCCGGGACCGCGCACGATCGACCTCGGCGCCTTCGGCCGCATCGGCCTGCAAATCTGTTACGAGATCATCTTTTCGGGGCAGGTCGTCGACCGTGACCATCGCCCCGCCTTCATCTTCAATCCGTCGAACGACGCCTGGTTCGGATCGTGGGGGCCGCCGCAGCATCTGGCGCAGGCCCGCCTGCGCGCGATCGAGGAGGGGCTGCCCGTCGTCCGCGCGACGCCGACGGGGATCAGCGCGGTGATCGATGCCGACGGCCGCATCGTGCAATCGCTGCCGATGCACGCCGCGGGGCGTATCGACACGATCGTGCCGCCCGCGCACGAACCGACGCTTTTCGCGCGCTTCGGCAACGCGCTGCCGGTCGGATTCGCGCTCGCGCTGCTCGCGCTGGCCATTGCCTTTCGGCGGCGCGGACGCTAACAGCCACCCAACATAAAGCTTCCTTTATATCCCCTCGCAAAGGCCCCCCATGCGCAACAGCTTCCTCTTCACCTCCGAAAGCGTGTCCGAAGGACATCCCGACAAGGTGGCCGACCAGATCAGCGATTCGATCGTCGATCTGTTCCTGGCGAAAGATCCCGAAGCGCGTGTGGCGTGCGAGACGCTGACGACGACGCAGCTCGTCGTGCTCGCGGGCGAAATCCGCTGCAAGGGCGTGTTCGAGGATGGCGAATGGGCGCCCGGCGCGCTCGACGAGATCGAGGCGACGGTGCGCCGGACGGTGCGCGAGATCGGCTATGAACAGGCGGGGTTCCACTGGAACCGGTTTCGCTTCGAGAATAATCTGCACGGCCAGTCGCCGCAGATCGCGCAGGGCGTTGACGAAGGCGCGGGCAAGGACGAAGGCGCGGGCGACCAGGGGATCATGTTCGGCTATGCGTCCGACGAAACGCCCGACTTCATGCCCGCGACGCTCGACTACAGCCACAAGATCCTCGAGCGCATGGCATCCGACCGCAAGGCGGGGATCGCGCCCTTCCTCGAACCCGATGCGAAAAGCCAGGTCACGTTGCGCTATGCCAACGAACGCCCGGTCGAGGCGACCGCGATCGTCGTGTCGACGCAGCACGCGCCGGGCTATTATTTCCACAATGGCGAAGGCGACGAGGCGAAATATACCGAGCTGCGCAAATATGTGCTCGGCGTGATCGCCGACGTGCTGCCCGCCGAACTGCTCACCGCGAACACCGTCTATCACATCAACCCGACCGGCCGCTTCGAGATCGGCGGGCCCGACGGCGACGCGGGCCTCACGGGGCGCAAGATCATCGTCGACACCTATGGCGGCGCGAGCCCGCACGGCGGCGGCGCGTTCAGCGGCAAGGATCCCACCAAGGTCGACCGCTCGGCGGCCTATATCACGCGCTATCTGGCGAAGAATATCGTCGCCGCGGGCCTCGCGCGCCGCTGCACGATCCAATTGAGCTACGCGATCGGCGTCGCCGAGCCGCTGTCGATCTATGTCGACCTCCACGGCACCGGCACGGTCGACGAAGGCCGCATCGAAGCCGTTCTCCCACAGCTCGTCCGCCTGACGCCCAAGGGCATCCGCACCCACCTTGGCCTCAACAAGCCGATCTATCGCCAGACCGCCGCCTATGGCCATTTCGGCCGCCAGGCCGACGGCGACGCCTTCCCGTGGGAACGCACCGACCTGGTGGACAAGCTGAAAGCCGCGCTCGCGGTGTGAACCGGGCCGGGGTGCCTTGTCCCGCCCCGCCACGGACCCACTGCGCTTGCCGCCCCCGCTTGCCCGCGCTAACGCGCGCGCCATGACTGCGCACAAACCCGGCGATCCGACGACCCTCAACCGCCTTTACGGCCGATCGAAGGGCAAGCCGCTGCGCGCCGGCCAGCAGGATCTGGTCGATACGCTGTTGCCACAGATCGCGGTGCCGCTGGACGGCGAGGTCACCGCGCGGCGGTTGTTCGGCTTCGACCGCCCGCTGCATTTCGAAATCGGCTTTGGCGGCGGCGAGCATATGGCGGCGCGCGCCGACATGCTGCCCGACCATGGTTTCATCGGCGCCGAACCCTTTATCAACGGCGTTGCGCAGGCGCTCGTCCATGTCGCGGGCGATCATGGCCAGCACCCGCCGCTCGGCAATGTCCGCATCCACCATGGCGACGCGCTGGAGGTGCTGCGGCGCATCCCCGACGGCGCCCTCGCCTTCGTCTATCTGCTGCACCCCGACCCCTGGCCCAAGGCGCGCCATGCCAAGCGGCGGATGATGAACGACGGTCCGCTCGACCTGATCGCCGCGAAGCTCAAACCCGGCGGCGAGTTCCGTTTCGGCACCGACCACCCCATTTACCTCCGGCACGCGCTGATGGTGATGCGCCGTCATCGGCATCAGTTCGAATGGCTGGCAAAGGATGCGCGCGATTTTCAGGTGCGGCCCGGCGGCTGGCCCGAAACGCGCTACGAAGCCAAGGCGCGCGCACAGGGGCACGAAGTCTGGTATTTCCGCTGGCGGCGTCGCTGATCGCCCCGGCCACGCACAAATAAATGGGGCGGCCTCGTATCGAGTGCCGCCCCAGTTTGTGGACCCGTCGGGGGAGAGGGAGAGGACGGTCCGGAGATTCTGTCCTGGCTTGTCGTGGCGCCGCCTGTTAGCGCGCGGCCAGCTGGCTGTCGGTTTCGACTTCGGCGACGCCGGCGATCTTCAGCGCGGCGCGGAACTGCTTGGCGGCGGCGCGTTCATTGCCCGCTTCGCACAGCTTCTTGCCGGTCGAAACAAAGCGCTTTGCGCTCGACTGCCTGGCGCCTTCGAGGCCGTTTGCCGCGACATGCGCCTGTTCGGCGAGGCCCGCGCAGCGATAATCGCCGCCCGACTGGGCATAGGCGGGGGTGGTCGATGCCATCAGCCCGGCAAAGGCGAGCGCCGACGCGGCGACGATGGCAAAGGCGGAGGGGAAATGACGGAAAGCGGAGAGCTTGTAGGACATGGGAGAGGTTCCTTTCGTTTCGTTGTGCAACCTTTATAGATGCGCTTGCGCACTTAGATAATCCTCTATAATCTGCAAGTGCCTTGAAGCAGGATTTAACAATCCCCCATGGGGCGCTCGACGGGATCGAAGCTTTCCTGCGCGTTGCGGAAAGGCGGAGCTTTTCCGCCGCGGCGGCCGACCTCGGCGTCTCGCCCTCGGCGATCAGCCAGACGATCAAGGCGCTCGAGGCGCGCGTCGGCGCGCCGCTGTTCATGCGCACCACGCGCAGCGTCGGGCTGACCCAGGCGGGCGAGATGTTCTTCGAACGCGCCGCACCTGCCTATTCGGGGCTTGCCGACGCCTATGAGGCGGCGCGCAACCTCGGCAACCGTCCCGCGGGACGCTTGCGCATCAATCTGATGCGCGGCGCGGTGCAGCCGCTGTTCGAACCGATCATCGCGGGCTTTTGCGAAACCTATCCCGAAATCGAGCTTGAAATCTATGCCGACGACGCGCTGTCGGATCTGAGCGCGGGCGGGTTCGACGCCGGGGTGCGGATGGGCGAATCGCTCGACGCCGATGTCGTCGCGGTCCGGCTGACCGGCCCCTTTCGCTTCGTCGTCGCCGGCGCGCCGTCCTATTTCGCGCGCCATGGCCGCCCCGCAACGCCCGAGGCGCTGCGCGAGCATCGCTGCGTCCGCTTTCGCCTCGCCACCGGCGCGCTGATGCCATGGACCTTTGAAAAGGGGAATCGCGAGTTCGACGTCGCGGTGACCGGCCCGGTGATCGTCAACGACTGGAGCGCGTCGCTCGTCGCGATGCGCACCGGTGTCGCGCTTGGCATGATGGCCGAACCGATGGCGACGGCGATGGTCGACGCGGGCGAAATCGAGCTGGTGCTCACCGACTATGCCGCCTCGACCTCCGGCCTCTTTCTCTATTATCCCGGCCGCAAGCAGGTGATGCCCAAGCTGCGCGCCTTCATCGACTATGTGCGCGACAATCTCCCCGACGACATAACCCGCTGACCCTTTGGCGCGCATCGCCTTGCCGCACAAACAAATCCCTTCATCGCCAGCAGAAAAATTGGGCTGGCGCGGCGCGAGGAATCGCGGCAGCAACTTGTCAACTTAATGAGTTGGGAAACCATATGATCGATCCCGCCGCCATCGACCTCGCCGCGCTGCTTCCCTTCATTCTGATCGGCTTTGCCGCGCAGCTCGTTGACGGCGCGCTCGGCATGGCGTTTGGCGTCATCTGCAACACCTTGCTCGTCGCGGTGCTTGGCGTTCCGCCCGCGACCGCCTCGGCGCGCATCCATGTCGTCGAGATTTTCACCACCGGCGCGTCCGGGCTCAGCCATTTGTTCCATCGCAACATCGACTGGCCGCTCTTTCTCCGCCTGCTCATCCCCGGCGTGATCGGCGGCGTCGCGGGCGCCTATGTGCTCACATCGCTCCACGCCGAGGTGGTGAAGCCTTTCGTGCTGGGCTATCTGGTGCTGATCGGTATCTGGCTGCTGGTGCGCGGCCTCCTGTATCCGCCGAAGATCGCGAGGCCGAAAGTCGTCGCGCCGCTCGCGGCCGTCGGCGGTTTTCTCGATGCCGCGGGCGGCGGGGGCTGGGGACCGGTCGTGACCTCGAACCTGCTTGTGCAGGGCGGCGAGCCGCGCAAGATCGTCGGTACGGTGAACAGCGTCGAGTTCTTCCTCGCGGTTGCGGTCTCGCTCGCCTTCATCTGGCAGCTCGGCCTCGACGATATCCTCGGCCCGACGCTGGGCCTGATCATCGGCGGTGTCGTTGCGGCGCCGATCGGCGCGATGATGGCCAAGCGTTTTTCGCCCAAGCTGATGCTGGTGATGGTCGGCACCGTGCTGACCGCGACCAGCGCGTTCGGGCTGTACCGGGCGCTGGCTTGATCGAACGGCGGGTTGCGGCCGAAACCAGCCGTCGCCCCCGCGAAACCGCCGCTGATCAGTTCGCCGGCCTGGTCTCGTCGATCTTGTCGACCCATTCGGGATAGAAGCTCGGTTCGCGCGCCGACCAGCCCGGCGCCGTCGCGGCGGCTTCGCTGATCGACTGGAGCAGCGTCTTGCGCTTGTCGGGGTGCAGATGCGGCAGCGACGCCGCCGCGCAAAAGGCGCCGGGCAACCACGGCCGCGCATGCGCGCCGAGCAGCCGCTCGTAAAGGAAGCGATAGGCGGAAAAACCCGGCAGCCGGTCCTGCCCCAGATCGAACGCCGACACCGCAACGAGCGGCGCCATGAAGCCTTCGAGCGCGTCGAGGCCGCTGTCGTCGGGAATGTGGGCGCGGATTTCGGCAATGCGCTGATAGACCTTGGCCTGGACGCGGATCGCGGTTTCCTCGACCATGTCGCGCGACCAGCGGGCGATCGCATCCTCGCGGGCGAGCCCGATGTCGAGCGACCGGCGGATATAGCGCTGGGTCCCCGCGGGAAAGCCCGCGAACTCCTTGATTTCCGAAAGGGACAGGTCGCCTGCGGCCGGTCCGGATCGCGTCGCCATCGTCATGCTCCCGCTCGGCGCCCGGGGAGCCATCCCCCCGGAGGCCTGCATCCAACATTGTGCCACCAAAATCGTTAGCGGCAGGTTAACCATCGCGTCGGCGCGCATTCAGCCCATGCCGGGGCGTTGCGCGGCGTCGCGACCGGGCCTAATCCTCGTGCCCCGAACCATTAGACACGAGAGCCGCCATGTCGCACGCACCGCAGCCGGTCCTTTCCGCCACCGGCCTCTTCACCCCCGCCGAACGCATCTCCAACGAAGAACTTGTCGCCAGTTTTAATCGGTATGTTGCGCTGCACAATAGAAAAAATGCTGCCGCGATCGCCGCGGGCGAGATGGAAGAACTGACCGAATCGAGCGTCGAGTTCATCGAAAAGGCGAGCGGGATCGGCTCGCGCCATGTTGTCGACAAGGCGGGCATTCTCGATCCCGAACATATGGCGCCGCGCCTGCCCGAACGTGGCAACGGGGAGCTGTCGATCCTCGCCGAAATCGGCGTCGCGGCGGCGAAGGACGCGCTCGCGCGCGCGGGCCGCGATGCGGGCGACGTCGATGCCGTGCTCTGTGCAGCGTCGAACATGCAGCGCGCCTATCCGGCGATGGCGATCGAAATCCAGGACGCGCTCGGCATCGACGGTTTCGGGTTCGACATGAATGTCGCCTGCTCGTCGGCGACCTTCGGCATCCAGACCGCCGCCGATTATATCCGCGCGGGTCACGCGCGGAGCGTGCTCGTCGTGAACCCCGAAATCTGTTCGGGGCATCTGAACTGGCGCGACCGCGACAGCCATTTCATCTTCGGCGACGTCGCGACCGCCATCCTTGTCGAGGACAGGGCGATCGCGCCCGACGGCCATTGGGACATCCTCGGCACCAGATTGAAGACCGTCTTTTCGAACAATATCCGTAACAATTTCGGCTTCCTCAACCGCACGCATGGCGGGATCGACCAGTCGGGACCGAAAACCGACAAGCTCTTCGTCCAGGAGGGGCGCAAGGTGTTCAAGGAAGTCGTGCCGATGGTCGCCAGCATGATCGTCGGGGAAATGGAAAAGCTGGGGCTGGAGGGCCGCGACATGCGGCGGCTGTGGCTCCATCAGGCGAATGTCAACATGAACCGGCTGATCGCGCATCGCGTTCTGGGGCACGAGGCGAGCGAGGACGAAAGCCCGATCGTGCTCGACACCTATGGCAACACATCGAGCGCAGGGTCGATCATCGCCTTTCACCTCCACCATGAGGATATGGTCGCGGGCGACACCGGGCTGATCTGTTCGTTCGGGGCGGGTTACAGCGCGGGGACGGTGTTCGTTCGGAAGACGTGAGTCAGAAATCGTCGTCCCCGCGAAGGCGGGGACCGCTGTCGGCGTAGCGCAAGGTTGCTGGCGGCCCCCGCCTTCGCGGGGGCACAGGCTGCATATCACAGCCTGCCGATCAAATGGGCGACCGCACCGGCAACCCCGCCGCCGCCAGCCGCGCGTGCGCCTCGGCAATCGTCGCTTCGCCGAAGTGGAAGATGCTCGCCGCGAGCACCGCGCTCGCGCCGCCCTCGATCACGCCGGCGACCAGATGGTCGAGATTGCCGACGCCGCCGCTCGCGATCACCGGCACGCTCACCGCATCGGCGATCGCGCGGGTAAGCGCGAGGTCGTAGCCGTCCCTGGTGCCGTCGCGATCCATGCTGGTCACGAGCAGCTCGCCCGCGCCGAGCGTCGCAAGGCGGACGGCGTGCTCCACTGCGTCGATCCCGGTGGGCTTGCGCCCGCCGTGGGTGAAGATTTCCCAGCGGCCATCCTCGACGCGGCGCGCGTCGATGCTGCCCACCGCGCACTGGCTGCCGAAACGGTCGGCAATGTCGGCGACCAGTTCGGGCCGCGCGACCGCGGCGCTGTTCACCGCCACCTTGTCGGCGCCCGCGAGCAGCAGCGCGCGTGCATCCTCGGCGCTGCGCACCCCGCCGCCGACGGTGAGCGGCATGAAACAGACTTCGGCGGTGCGGCTGACCAGGTCGAGCAGGGTGCCGCGGCCTTGGTGGCTGGCGCTGATATCGAGGAAGCAAAGCTCGTCGGCGCCCGCGGCGTCATAGGCGCGTGCGGCCTCGACCGGATCGCCCGCGTCGCGCAGGTCGACGAAATTGACGCCCTTGACCACGCGCCCGTCGGCGACGTCGAGGCAGGGGATGACGCGGACGCGGACGGTCATTGGGTCACCCCACCAAATCCGTTCGTGTCGAGCGAAATCGAGACACCCGGCAGCATGGCGCTGTCCGTCGAGGTGTCTCGACTTCGCTCGACACGAACGGGGAGGGAGGCATGTTTCATGCCGCACCCGCCGCAATCGCCTCGGCCAGATCGAGCCGCCCGTCATAGAGCGCGCGCCCCGTAATCACCCCCTCGATGCCATCGGCGACATGGGGCCGCAGTGCGTGGATGTCCTCGATCCCCGCAACCCCGCCGCTCGCGATCACCGGAATATCGACGACCCCCGCCAGCGCCACCGTCGCCGCGACATTGCAGCCTTTCAGCAGCCCGTCGCGCCCGACATCGGTGAACAGCAGCGCCGCGACGCCCGCATCCTCGAAGCGGCGCGCCAGATCTTCGACCCGCACGTCCGATACATCGGCCCAGCCCTCGGTCGCGACCATGCCATCGCGCGCATCGACGCCGACGACGATCCGGCCGGGCAGGTCGCGCGCCGCCGACTTTACGAACTCCGGGTCTTTGAGCGCCGCGGTGCCGATAATCACCCGCGCGACGCCGAGCGCCAGCCAGCGATCGACCCCCGCGCGGTCGCGGATGCCCCCGCCGACCTGCACCTGGCCCGGAAAGGCGGCGATGATGCTTTCGACCGCCGCGCCGTTGACGCTCGCCCCCGCAAAGGCGCCGTCGAGATCGACGACATGCAGGTGCGTCGCGCCTGCATCCGCGAACCGCCGCGCCTGCGCCGCCGGATCGTCGCCATAGACGGTCGCGCGGTCCATATCGCCCTCGGCCAGCCGCACCACCTGTCCGGCCTTGAGGTCGATCGCGGGGAAGATGGTCAGGGCCGCCAAGCGAGGAACCTTTCGAGCGTCGCGAGGCCATAGGCCTGGCTTTTTTCGGGATGAAACTGGACACCCACGACATTGTCCTTCGCCACGGCGGCGGTGAAGGGACCGCCGTGACTGCTCGTCGCGGCGACATGCGCCGCGTCCGCGAAATGATAGCCGTGGAGATAATAGGCTTCGCCCACCGCGATCACCGGGTGCGCGAACGTCGGGACGACATCGTTCCAGCCCATGTGCGGGATGCAGAGGCCCGGTTGCGGGTCGAACGCGCGCACCGTGCCGCCGATCCAGCCGAGGCCGGGATGCCGACCATGCTCTTCGCCCGAATCGGCGAGCAATTGCATCCCGACGCAGATGCCGAGGAAGGGCGCACCTTCGCCGCGCACCCGGCGCACCATCGCTTCGATCAGCCCGTCGATCGCCGACAGCCCGTTCATGCACGCCGCGAACGCGCCGACGCCGGGCAGCACGATGCGGTCGGCCCGGGCCACGGCATCGGGGTCGGCGGTGACGGCGACAGTGTCCGCGCCCGCCGCGACGAGCGCATTATGCACCGAGCGAAGATTGCCCGCGCCATAGTCGATCAGGGCAATCACGCTCATGGACGGCTCCTAGAGCACGCCCTTGGTCGAGGGAATCGCATCGCCCTTGCGCGGATCGATCTCGACCGCCTGGCGCAGCGCCCTGGCCAGCGCCTTGTACATGCTTTCGGCGATATGATGGTTATTCTCGCCATAGAGCGTTTCGATGTGCAGCGTGATCCCCGCGGTCTGCGCGAAACTGTGGAACCAGTGCGGGAACATCTCGGTGTCCATCTCGCCCAGCCGCGGCTGCGAGAAGCTGGATTTGTAAACGCAGTGCGGGCGCCCGGAAATGTCGAGCACGCAGCGCGTCAGCGTTTCGTCCATCGGCGCGTGCGCCTCGCCGTAACGCGCGATCCCGCGCTTGTCGCCGAGCGCCTTGGCCACCGCTTCGCCCAATGCGAGCGCCGAATCCTCGACGGTGTGATGCTGGTCGATATGGAGGTCGCCCTTCACCTGCATCGAGATGTCGATCAGCGAGTGGCGCGACAATTGTTCGACCATATGGTCGAGGAAACCGATGCCGGTGGACACCGAATAATCGCCCGTCCCGTCGAGATTGACGGTGATCGCGATATCCGTTTCCTTGGTCGTGCGCTGGACGGTGGCGGTTCGCATGACATGCCCCTTAGACGCTATTTTTCGCGTTGCAAGGCGACTCTCCCCCCTTGACCCGCGAACGCTGCCCGTCCATCCCCCTCGGCCATGAGTGACGACGTTCGCGACAGCCTGATTCCCTATGACGAAATCGTGCAGGATGCGCTGCGCGCGGTGGTCGGCCGCGTGCTGTCGCAGGTCGAGGGGACCGACAGCCTGCCCGGCGAACATCATTTCTACATCACTTTCAAGACGCAGGCGCCCGGCGTCGATATTCCCGCGCATCTGGTCGCCAAGTTCCCCGATGAAATGACGATCGTGCTCCAGAACCGCTTCTGGGATCTGACCGTCGAGGAGGATCATTTCAGCGTCGGACTGTCGTTCAACCAGACGCCATCGACCTTGATCATTCCCTATGCCGCGATCACCGCCTTCGTCGATCCGTCGGTCGATTTCGGCCTGCAGTTCCAGGTCAGCGACGATGGCGCCGCCGAGCCCGAACCGCATGACGAAGCCGACAATGATCGCCCCGAGGTATCGACCGAGGACGGGTCGAACGTCGTGACGGTGGACTTCGGCAAGAAGAGGTAGCGCCGTGGCCAATCTGTGGCCGCCGACGCGCTTCTGGCAATATTGGGCCCTCGCGGGGATGGTCATCCTGACCGCCGCCTTCTGGTGGGGGGTCGAAGGTTATGCCTTGTTCGAGGGCGGCGGGCCGCGTGGGCAGATCGCCGACGGGCTGCTGCGTTTCAGCCTTTTGATTCTAACCCCCGCGCTGCTGCTCGTCTGGCTCGTCGCGGCTTGGCTTCGCCGCCGCGTCGGCGACATGGGATATTGGCAGATGCTCGGCCTTGTTGCGATGATCTGGGCGGGGGCGGTGCTGGTGACAAGGATGCTCGCGGCATGAGCGCGACGCGAACCGAAAGCGACAGCATCGGCGCGATCGAGGTGCCCGCCGATGCTTATTGGGGCGCGCAGACCGAGCGCAGCCGCCACAATTTCGCCTTTCCCGCGCACGAACGCATGCCGGTGCCGATCATCCACGCGCTCGCGCGGATCAAGGGCGCCGCTGCGCGCGTCAACCGGTCGCACGGCCTCGATTTCAAACTGGCAGATGCGATCGCGGAGGCCGCCGATGCGGTCGCCGCAGGGCGTTACGACGACCAGTTCCCGCTCGCCATCTGGCAGACGGGCAGCGGCACCCAGTCGAACATGAACGCGAACGAGGTGATCGCCGGGCTGGCCAACGAGGCGCTCGCGGGCACGCGCGGCGGCAAGGCGCCGGTCCATCCCAACGACCATGTCAACATGGGCCAGTCGTCGAACGACAGTTTTCCGACCGCGCTGCACGTCGCGGTCGCGGTCGAAACGACCGCGCGGCTGCTGCCGTCGCTGATCGCCCTGACCGATGCGCTCGACGCCAAGGCGCGCGCGTGGGCCGACATCGTCAAGATCGGCCGCACGCACCTTCAGGACGCGACCCCGCTGACGCTGGGGCAGGAGTTTTCGGGCTATGTCCAGCAGCTGATCGCCTGCCGCGCACGGATCGAAGGGGCCTTGACGCACAATATCTGCAAGCTCGCGCAGGGCGGCACAGCAGTCGGCACCGGGCTCAACGCGCCTGCCGGTTTCGACGCCGCGATCGCCGCCGAGCTGTCGCGCGCGACGGGCATCGCCTTTGAACCCGCACGCAACAAGTTCGAGGCGCTGGCGTCGAACGACGGACTCGTCTTTTTCTCGGGCGCGCTGAACACGCTTGCGGTCGCGCTCACCAAGATCGCCAACGACATCCGCCTGCTCGGATCGGGCCCGCGCGCGGGGCTGGGCGAGCTCGACCTCCCCGCGAACGAGCCCGGCAGCTCGATCATGCCCGGCAAGGTCAACCCGACCCAGTGCGAGATGCTGACGATGGTTGCCGCGCAGGTGATCGGCAACCATCAGGCAGTCACCGTCGGGGGAATGCAGGGGCATCTCGAACTTAACGTCTTCAAGCCGCTGATCGGCGCCAATGTGCTCCGCTCGATCGAGCTGCTCGCCATCGGCATGGCGGGCTTCACCGAACATTGCGTCGCGGGACTCCAGCCCAATCGCCCGCGCATCGACGAGCTGATGAACCGCTCGCTGATGCTCGTCACTGCGCTCGCCCCCGCAATCGGCTATGACAAGGCGGCAAAGATCGCCAAACATGCGCATGAGTCGGGGAGCACGCTTCGCGAGGCCGCGCTGGAGCTTGGCTATGTCGATGCCGCGACCTTCGACCGCCTCGTCGATCCGCGCACGATGCTGGGGCCGGAACCCGGACCGCCTTCGGCGAATTGATGGGGTGAAGGAGAAACGAGGATGATGGGTCGGATCATTGGCGGTATGGTGGGCCGGGCGATCGGCCGCAAGCGTGGCAACCACCCCATCGCCGGGACGATCATCGGCGCGGGAACGCTGATGGCCGCGCGCCGCCTGTTCCCGCAGCGTTACGCCCTGCTCGCGGCGACCGTCGCGGGCGCCTATCTCACCAGGAAATGGGCCGAACGCGCCGAGGCGCGCCGCGCGGCCGAAGCGGCGCACGCGGCCGACCCGGAACTGGTCGAAGCGGGCGTCGTCGACAGCTATGCCGGGACCATCGAGGCGCCAACCGATGGGCAGGCGATCGGCGACGCGTTGCCGCCCGCGATTCCGCTCGATGCTGATGGAAAGCGCCCGGCTATCCACTGAAAGTCGTCAAAAGCCTTCGACTGGCTTTTCTTCGGTCATCCCGGCCTTCGCCGGAATCAGCTTTCAAGGGATGGGGCGTTCAACCCCCCGCCTGCCAATCCTTGATCGCCTCGACGGGCGAGACCAGCATCAGCACGTTGAGCGTCAGATTGTCGCGGATCGTCCACAGCGTAAAAAGCTCGAAGGCGATCGCGAGCGCCGCCGTCACCCACCAGCGCATCCGGCCCGCGGCGAGGAAGCCCGCGACCATGAACAGCGTATCGCTCACCGAATTGAGCACCGAATCGCCCGAATAGCCGAACGCCATCGTGACTTCGCGATAGCGGTCGATGATCAGCGGCGAGTTTTCGAGGATCTCCCACGCCCCTTCGGTCCCGATCGCGATGGCGAGCGGCACCCACAGAGCACGCTCCGGCATGATCCAGCGCAGCACGCCGTAAAAGATGAAGCCGTGGATGATGTGGCTGAAACTGTACCAGTCCGAAATCTGCTGGCTGTTCTGATTCGACTGGACGGTGCCGTGCCACAGGCTGACCGTGCCGCAGGGGCAGATCGGCGGGCGACCCATGAAGATCAGGATCGCCGCGAGCAGCGCGACCAGCGCTGCGGCGACCAGCCAGCCCGTTCGCGAAATCCCCCCGACCATCATGCCCCCATGTCCGCGCTTGCCGCTTGACCGGCGTGCCCTCCCGCGCAATTAGCGCGCATGGCAGATAGCGTCCACCTCAACCGCCGCGGCGTGTTGTTCGTCCTTTCCTCGCCGTCGGGCGCGGGCAAGACCACCATTTCGCGCATGATGCTGGAGGAGGACAAGGACATTGCCCTTTCGGTCTCCGCGACCACGCGACCGCCGCGGCCGGGCGAGATCGATGGCGTCCATTATCATTTCGTCGACACCGACACCTTCAAGAAAATGGCCGCCGACGGGGCCTTCCTCGAATGGGCGCATGTGTTCGGCCACCGCTACGGCACGCCGCGCGCGCCGGTTGAGGAATTGCTCGCCGCGGGCAAGGACGTGCTGTTCGACATCGACTGGCAGGGCGCACAGCAACTCTATCAGGAGGCCGGGCCCGACGTCGTGCGCGTTTTCGTGCTGCCGCCGACGATGGAGGAACTCGAACGCCGCCTGCGCGCGCGGGGGACCGACAGCGACGAGGTGATCGCCGCGCGCATGGCGCGCGCCGCGAACGAGATCAGCCACTGGGACGGTTATGACTATGTGCTGATCAACGACCATGTCGGCGAATGTTATGGCGAGGTGATGGCGATCCTGCGCGCCGAACGGCTGAAGCGCCGCCGCCAGATCGGGCTGATCGGTTTCGCGCGCGACCTGATCCGATCGGTGCCTGATGCGGACACGAAGCTTTGATTTGTGATTCCCTCCCCCTCTATGGGGGAGGCAGCGAAACTGGCCTCGCCATCGTCGCCTCCAGCTCCGCGACCATCGCGGCGCGCAGCGGTTTCGCCGCGCCATCGGTGCGGCACACCACGACCGTGTCGCAGGTGGCGATGCAGCGGCCGTTCTGGAACATCGCCTGCACGATCGTCCAGCTCGACGTCCCGATCCGCCCGATGCCGGTCGCAATCTGTACCGGGTCGGGGAAATGGCCCTCGGCCAGATAGTTGATCTCGACCGCCGCGACCATCGTGCGCTCGTTCGCAGGGCGCTCGCCCAGCGGGCGCACCTGCCGGTTGATCAGCACACGGCCGCTTTCGAACAGCGCGGCAAAGGCCACATTGTTGAGATGGCCGTTGATGTCCATGTCCTGAAAGCGCGTCTGGAACTCGGCGCAGACGGGGTAGCTGGCGGGGTTCAGCCGCCAGCTTTCCGGTTTGGGCATGTCAGCGCGGACCCATGCGGATGCCGCCGTCGAGGCGGACGTCCTCGCCGTTGAAATAGCCATTTTCGATCATGCACAGCGCAAGATGGGCATATTCATCGGGCACGCCCAGCCGCTTCGGATTGAGCACCGAGGCGCCGAGCGCATCGCGGACATTCTGCGGCGCGCCCGCGAGGAGCGGGGTGTCGAAGATGCCCGGAAGGATGGTGTTGACGCGGATATTCTCCGACGCGAGGTCGCGCGCGATGGGGAGCGTCATGCCGACAACGCCGCCCTTCGACGCGGAGTAAGCCGCCTGACCGATCTGGCCGTCCTCGGCCGCGACCGATGCGGTGTTGACGATCGCGCCGCGCTCGCCGTCCGCCATCGGATCGAGCGTCAGCATTCCCGCCGCCGACTTGGCGATGCAGCGGAAGGTGCCGACGAGGTTGATCTGGATGATCCAGTTGAAGGCATCGAGCGGGAAATGCTTGATGCTGCCGTCTTCCTTGCTGCGGCTCGCGGTCTTGATCGCATTGCCGGTGCCCGCGCAATTGACGAGGATGCGTTCCTGCCCGATCGCCGCGCGCGCCTTTTCAAAGGCGGCGTCGACGCTGGCGTCATCGGTGACGTTGCATTCGCAGAATATGCCGCCGAGTTCTTCGGCGATGGCTTTGCCCTTTTCTTCCTGCAGGTCGAAGATCGCGACTTTCACGCCCTTCGCCGCGAGCGCGCGCGCGGTCGCGGCGCCAAGGCCCGAGGCGCCGCCGGTGACGACGGCGGATACGGTGGAATCAAGTTTCATGCGGACATCCTTTCCATAAAATAGCTGCGCGTTCCGGCGAAAGCCGGAACCCGGGGCGTCAGAACGCAGCGTCGGCGCCATCCCACCCTGGGCTCCTGCGTTCGCAGGAGCACATGAAGATATCAAAGCCGCTCGACGATCGTGACATTGGCCTGGCCGCCGCCTTCGCACATCGTCTGGAGGCCGTATCTGCCCCCCGTGGCGTCGAGCACGCCGAGCAGGGTCGCCATCAGCTTGGTGCCGCTGGCGCCGAGCGGGTGGCCGAGCGCGATCGCGCCGCCGTGCTGGTTGAGCCGCGCATGATCGGCGCCGAGATATTTCATCCAGGCGAGCGGCACCGGGGCAAAGGCCTCGTTGACCTCATAGGCGTCGATGTCCGCGATCGTCATGCCCGCGCGCTTCAGCGCCTTTTCGGTCGCGAACAAAGGTTCTTCCAGCATGATCACCGGGTCGCCCGCCGTTACCGAGACATGGTGGATGCGCGCGCGGGGGGTCAGGCCGTGATCCTTCAACGCCTGTTCGGAGACGATCAGCACCGCCGATGCGCCGTCGCAGATCTGGCTCGACGTCGCGGCGGTGATCGCGCCGCCTTCCTGGAGCAGTTTCACCCCGGCGATCCCCTCCAGCGTCGCGTCGAAGCGGATGCCCTCGTCGACCTTGTGCAGCTCGCGGCCTTCGGGGGTTTCGATTTCGATCGGCACGATCTCGCGCTCGAACTTGCCCGCTTCGGTTGCCGCCTTCGCGCGGCGGTGGCTTTCGAGCGCAAAGGCGTCGAGGTCGTCCTTGGTGAAGCCATGCTTCTGGACGATCATTTCGGCGCCCATGAACTGGCTGAACATGATACCGGGATATTTTTCCTCCAGCCGCTCGGACTTGTAGTGGCCGAGCCCTTCCTTGATGAACAAGGTAGCGACGCTGCCCATCGGCACGCGCGTCATGCTCTCGATGCCGCTTGCCAGCACGATGTCCTGCGTCCCCGACATCACCGCCTGCGCCGCGAACATCATCGCCTGCTGCGACGATCCGCACTGGCGGTCGATCGTCACCGCCGGAATCGAGTCGGGCAGGTTCGAGGCGAGGACGGCGTTGCGGCCCAGATCCATCGTCTGCTGCCCGCCCTGCGACACGCAGCCGGTGATGACGTCGTCGATCTTCGACGTGTCGAAATCATTGCGGGCGGCGATCGCATCGAACACCGCGGCGCCGAGGTCGACGGGGTGGACGCCGGCAAGCTTGCCGCCGCGCTTGCCACCGGCGGTACGGACGGCGTCTACGATATAGGCTGTGGCCATTTGGGAGTCCTTTCGTTTCCTGTTCGTCATCCCAGCGAAAGCTGGGATCGCTCGATGGTTTTCGGACGATGGCGGCCCCAGCTTTCGCTGGGGCGACGGCCTAAAGCTTCCGCCCGATCAGTTCCTTCATGATCTCGTTCGTGCCGCCGAAGATGCGCGTCACGCGCGCCGCGCGCCAGGCGCGGGCGATCGGATATTCGTTCATATAACCCGCGCCGCCGAACAGCTGGAGGCATTTGTCCATCACCTCCCATTGCAGTTCGGTGTGCCACAGCTTCGCCGCGGCGCCCTCTTCGGGGGTGAGTTCCTTCTTCAGGTGCCGCGCGAGCGCCCAGTCGAGATGCGCCCAGCCGACCTGCAATTTCGCCTTCAGATCAGCGAGCACGAAGCGGCTGTTCTGGAAATCGAGGATCGGCTTGCCGAACGCCTTGCGCTCGCGCGTATATTCGACCGTGTCGTCGAAGGCGCGCTGCGCCGAGGCCTGCGCGCTGATCGCGATCGAGAGGCGTTCCTGCGGAAGCTCGCTCATCAGATAGATGAAACCCTGCCCCTCTTCGCCGAGGCAATTGGTGATCGGCACGCGCACATCGTTGAAGAACAGCTCGGACGTATCGGCCTCGTCCTGTCCGATCTTGTCGAGGTTGCGGCCGCGCTCGAACCCATCGCGGTCGGCTTCGACGAGCACGATCGACACGCCCTTCCACGCGGGCCGGGCGTCGGGATCGGTCTTGACGCAGACGAGGATCAGGTCGGCGTTCTGGCCGTTGGTGATATAGGTTTTCGACCCGTTGATGACATAATGGTTGCCATCCTTTTTCGCGGTCGTGCGCATCCCCTGCAGGTCGCTGCCGGTGCCCGGTTCGGTCATCGCGATCGCGGTGATCACCTCGCCCGACACCATTTTGGGCAGCCAGTGCTTCTTCTGCTCCTCGCTGCCATAGCGGACGATATAGTTGGTCACGATGTCCGACTGGAGCGAAAAGCCCGTCGTCACGCGGCCATAATAGGCGCTTTCCTCGTCGACGATCGCGTTGTAGCCGAAGTCGAGGCCCAGCCCGCCATATTCCTCGGGCACCGTCGGACAGAGCAGGCCCAGCTCGCCGGCCTTGGGCCACAGGCTCTTGGGCACGATGCCGTCCTCGGCCCATTGCGCCTGGTTGGGCGCGACTTCCTTTTCGAGGAACTGGCGGACCGTCGAACGGAAGGCCTCATGATCGTCGGTATAGGCGGTGCGCGAGAGGCTATCGAGCGACATCTGGTTCCTTTCCCTTGGGCGCGGCCGAACGAAGCCGGGGAGTCGGCCGCATCTTTGATCGTCAAGAGACCTTACGTTTACGTCCACGTCAAGTAAAAATGCCGCTACGGCATGAAAGTTTCAGCGTCGCCGTCCCTATTATGGAGCGGAGCGGGACACGGCGCTGGTCGGACAGCGTTGTAACGCCAAGGAACCAAGCTCCACTCTCCATACTTCGTCATCCCGGCGAAGGCCGGGATCTCGCCGGTGCGTCATGTCGAGAGGGTGAGGTCCCGGCCTTCGCCGGGATGACGGCCTCTATAAGAGACGTTCCGCGCCCTGCCGAAGACCCATGTTCTCAGCGCGCTGAATAGCTTTGCAACCGCTGGGCACCCTCGCCCTCCCGCGCTAAGACTCGGCCATGGTCCAACTGCTCCTCGACGCCCGCGCATTGCTCGGCGAATCGCCCTTCTGGCACGCAGCCGAAGCGCGCCTCTACTGGGTCGATATCGAGGGTTGCAAAATCCACCGCACCGATCCGGCGACGGGGACCGACGCGGTGATGGAACTCGCCGAACAGGTCGGCTGCATCGCGCCGCGCGCGAACGGCGGCCTCGTCGCCGCGCTCGAAAATGGCTGCGCGCTCATCGACGACTGGGGCGCCGCGCCGCGGCCCTTCGGCCCCCCGGTGCTGGCCGACAAGCCGCGCCAGCGCTTCAACGACGGCCGCGTCGATGCGGCAGGGCGGCTGTGGGTCGGCAGCCTGACCAGCGACAAGCCGAAACGCGACGCGGCGCTGTACCGGCTCGATCCCGATGGCACCCTCACCGAAATCTTCGGCGGATTGATGACGAGCAACGGCGCGGCGTTCAGCCCCGACGGGCGCATCTTCTATCATGCCGACACGCCGACGCACTCTATCCACGCCTATGACGTCGATCCGGCGACCGGCGCGCTGGGCGGCAAGCGGCTGTTCCATCGCTTTGCCGAGGGCGAGGGCCGCCCCGACGGCGCCGCGGTCGATGCCGAGGGCTGCTATTGGTCGGCGCTGTGGGACGGCTGGCGCGTCGTGCGCCTGTCGCCGGCGGGCGAATTGCTGCACACGGTCGACCTGCCGGTGCAGCGCCCGACGATGATCGCCTTTGGCGGCGCCGACCTCAAAACCGCCTTCGTCACCAGCGCGGGCAAGAATCTGACCGATGCGGAGCGTGCGGGGCAGCCGCACGCGGGGGGCGTCTTTATGTTCGACGTAGAGGTGCCGGGGCTCGCGCAGGAAATGTTCGCGGGGTAAATATCCTCCCCATCGACTTGCGATGGGGAGGGGGACCGCCGCGAAGCGGTGGTGGAGGGGTCGCGAGCGTCAGCGAGCGCTGCGCGCTCGACCCCTCGGTGAGCCCTGCGGTCTGCCACCTCGCCATCGCAAGTCGATGGGGAGGGCTGGAGAATCGCGCGGCAACCCGAAACTTGCGCATCGCTGTCATATCTGGTTAATCCACCGCCCGACATGGTTTCGTCCGAAACCTTTTCCACCGGGAGAATCCGAATATGCCGCAGAGCGCGCCCCGCCTTGCCCGCAAGCTGTCGATCATGCTTGCATCCACCGCGATGATCATGGGTTATGGCCCGATGAGCACCGCCATCGCCGCCGAACCCGCCGCCGCCAAAACCGTCCCCGCAGGACAGAACCCGCTGCTGCAACCCTGGACCGGCCCCTATCAGGGGGTGCCGCCGTGGGACAAGCTCGACCCCGAACTTTTCCCCGACGCCTTTCAGAAGGCGATGGCCGAGGTGAAGGCCGAAGTGCAGGCGGTGATCGACAACCCCGCCGAACCGACGTTCGAAAACACCCACGTCCCGATGATGCTCGCGGGCGAGACGATGGAGCGCGTCTTTGCGATGTGGGGCGTGCAGACGTCGAACAAATCGAACGATCGCGTCGAGGAAATCGACGCCGAATGGAGCCCGAGGCTCACCACCTTCTACACCGAGCTGTTCCTCGATCCCAAACTCTTCGCGCGCTACAAGGCGGTGTACGACAAGCGCCACACGAGCGGGCTCGACGCGCAGCAGATCCGCATCGTCGAGCGCAGCCATGACGAAATGGTGCGCGACGGCGCGAACCTGTCCCCGGCGGACAAGGAAAAGCTGGTCGCGATGAACGCGAAGCTCGAAGGCCTCTTCTCGGCTTTCTCCTCAAAGCTGCTCGGCGATGAAAAGCTCTACACCTTCGTCACCGACAAGGCCGAGCTCGACGGGCTCGACCCGGCTTTCGTCGCGTCGCTTGCCGCCGCGGCGGAGGCCAACGGCCATGCCGGTCACTGGGCGATCAAGAATACGCGCTCGTCGGCGCAACCGGTGCTGCAGAATGCGACCAACCGCAAATTGCGCGAAAAGGTCTGGCGCGCCTTCGTCGGCCGCGGCGACAATGGTGACGCCAACGACACCAATGCGACGATCGCCGAAATCCTGAAGCTGCGCCAGCAGCGCGCCGAACTGCTCGGTTTCCCGACCCACGCGCATTACCGCATGGCCGACACGATGGCGAAGACGCCCGACAATGCGATGGGTCTGATGATGAAGGTGTGGCCCGCCGCCGTCGCGCGCGTGAAGGAAGAGGTCGCCGACATGCAGGCGATCGCCGACGCCGAAGCCAGGGCGGGCAAGGGGCCGAAGATCACCATCGAGCCATGGGACTATCGCTATTATGCCGAAAAGGTCCGCAAGGCGAAATATGACCTCGATGAAAGCGAGGTGAAGCCCTATCTTCAGCTCGACAAGCTGGTCGACGGCATGTTCTGGGCCGCGGGTCGGCTCTATGACCTCGGCTTCCGCGAGAATACGGGGCAGATTCCGGTTTTCGATCCCAAGGTGCGGACCTTCGAGGTTTATAACCTCAAGACGAACGAGAATGTCGGCGTCTTCTACCTCGACAATTTCGCGCGCGACGGAAAGCGGTCGGGCGCGTGGATGACGACCTATCGCAGCCAGCAGTCGCTCGGCGGCGAGCGCAACGTCCTTGCCTCGAACAACAATAATTTCACCGAAGGCGCACAGGGCGAACCGACGCTCATCAGCATCGACGACGCCTCGACCTTGTTCCACGAGTTCGGCCACGGCATCCATTATCTGCTCCAGCAGGTCAAATATCCGGCGCTCGCCGGGGTGCCGCGCGATTTCGTCGAATATCCCAGCCAGGTGAACGAAAACTGGCTGATGACCCCCGAAGTGCTGTCGAAATATGCGACGCACTACCGGACGGGCGAGCCGATGCCGCAGGTGCTGGTCGACAAGATCCTCGCGAGCCAGAAGTTCAACCAGGGGTTCGAGACGGTCGAATATCTGGCGAGCGCGATCGTCGACATGAAGCTGCACGACCGCAAGACCCCGCCGACCGACGTCGACAGGTTCGAACGCGAGACGCTGGCCGAAATCGGAATGCCAAAGGAAATCGTCATGCGGCACCGCCTGCCGCAGTTCGGCCACCTGTTCAGCTCGGACGCCTATTCGGCGGGCTATTACTCCTACCTCTGGTCCGAAACGATGGACGCCGACACCTGGGCGGCTTTCACCGAAGCCGGCGGCCCGTGGGACCGCAGCGTTGCCGACAGGTTCCGCACCATTTTGCTCATGACCGGCAACGAGACCGACCGCGCCGAGGCCTATCGCGCCTTCCGCGGCCGCGACCCCGACGTCAAGGCGCTGCTCGAAAAGCGCGGTTTCCCGACCGAATAAAGGGCAAGGCAAAGGGGGTCGTTTCGGGCCCCCTTTGTTTGTGCGGGCGACGCCGGCCCACGGTTGCCTCGATCATCGGGATGACCGCTTTCGACCGAAGGCGGATGTAAGATTCTCCCCATCGACTTGCGATGGGGAGGGGGACCGCCGCGAAGCGGTGGTGGAGGGGCCGCGAGCGTCATCGCGCTCTAACGTCCGCTTCCACCCCGAAACCGCCGCCTCGCAAACACGGACGCTGTCCAAACCGCCTGGTGACGCCGGGCCAAGACCCATCTATTTGGCATATTTCCAGAACCGGCCCTTGCCTTCGGCGATCCAGGCCAGCGCCTCTTCGATACGTTTACTGCGCGTTGCATCGGTTTTCGCATCGCCGATCCAGCTATTATATTCTTTCCGGAACGAGGGCGATTTGGCGTCGAAAACGGCCTTGACCGCGGGGTTGGCGTGCAGCGCTTCGGCGAAGGCCGGCGGAACCTCGACCATTTTCGGGCGCTCGGACTGGCGCGGCGCCGGCTTGATCCCGCGCTCGTTGAGCGCCATCGCTTCGGCGATCCACGCGGCCAGCTCGCCGTCGGGGGGCAGGTCGGCAAGGTTCGTGAGCTTGCCCATGAAGCGCCTGGCGGCGGGCAGCGCGGTGTTGGATTTCAGCCGCGCGTCGGCCATCAGCGAATCCCTGGCGAAGCTGAATGAACAATGCGTCGTATAGGCGGCAAAGATGCACAGATTCTCGCCCTTGTAGACGAAGTGCGGATAGCTCCACTTGATCTCCTCGCCCACTTCCGGGCAGGCCCTATGGACCAGCGCGCGCAGGTGAGCGAAGACCGGCTTCGCAAATTCGGGGAGTGTTTCGGCATAGGCATCGAACTTGCCCGCTTGTTTTGACGCAGCCATCGGGTGGACCCTATCATTCGCTTGGGTGAACCGGCCTCATTCGGCCGACACGGCTTCCATATCCATGAACATCGCTTCCCACACATGACCGTCGGGGTCGGCGAGGTTGCGGTTGTACATAAAACCCAGATCCTGCACCGGGTTGATGTCGGCGGTGCCGCCATGCGCGGCCGCCGCCGCATTCATCGCGTCGACCGCGTCGCGGCTGTCGCACGACAGGGCGAGCAGAACCTCGCTCATGGTCGCGGGCGGGATCGGGCGATCGGTAAAACCCTGCCACTTGGCGTGCGTCAGCAGCATGACGTGAATCGTCTCCGACACCACCATGCATGCGCTGCCTTCGTCGCTGAACTGCGGATTGTTGGCAAAGCCCAGCGCTTCGTAAAAGGCCTGCGACTTTGCAAGGTCGCTGACCGGCAGGTTTATGAAAATCATTCTCGTCATCGGTCTTGTCCTTTGTCTCGGGCCGCCGTGACCGTCACGGTGATCGTCCGGACAGGATGATTAGGCGGGCATGGCGCACGGCGAATTGACCTTTGGTAAGAAATGCGATCAGGGATTGCCGAGGCGGCCAAAGGCGATCTTGCGGCGCAACCGGCTCAGGCTTTCGGGTGTGATGCCCAGCCAGGCGGCGATGTGATGCTGCTTCAACCTTTTGTGCAAATCGGGTTCGCGGCGGATGAAATCGCGATAGCGTTGCAGCGCATCGTCATGCCGAAAGGCAATCTCCATCGGCTCCTTCTCGATGATCCAGTGCCGTTCGAGATAGGCGATGTAAAAGGCGGCGATGTCGGGATGCGCGGCGACGAGTGCCTTGAACGCCGCATAATCATATTCGAGCAGCAGGCTGTCCTCGACCGCGGTGATCGTGAACTGGCTGGGCTCGCGCAGCATGGTCGCGCTGACCGACGCGGCGATGCGGTTTTCGGGAAAGAAATATTTGATGATCAGGTCACCTTCGGCGCCGACATAATGCTGGCAGAGCAGGCCGTGGACGACAAAGGCATAATGGGTCGGCACGTCGCCCGCCCGGATGACGACCTCATCCTTCGCATAATGCCGCGGGCGCAGCAACGCCGCCCAGGCGCGTTCGGCCGCTTCCGACAATGGGGCATAGCTGCGGATCTTGGCGAAGAAAGCCGTCGTCGTCATGTCGCTCCCGCGCTGTCCTGACCCTAGCGATCCTGCCCCGGCGGCAGCAGCGCCGTCAATGCGCGCTCGATCATCTCGGCCGCCGCGGCGGCGCCGAAGCTGGTCGCGTCGAGCGAGAGTTCGAGCCACAGGCCGTCGACCATCGCCGTGAGCAGGATCGCCAGCCGCCCCGCGTCGGCCGCGCCGCACGCGGCGAGCAGTTCGGCCAGCCGCGCGCGATAGCCGGCATAGCTTGCCGCGTGGATGTCGGCCATGCGCGCGTCGCTTCGCGCCAGCGCCCAGAAGGCGGTCCATGCGCCCAGCAGCTCGGGATCGGTCACCGGCGCGCGGAAGCTGGCGGTGAGGTAAGCCGACAGCCGCGCGCGCGGGTCGGTGCCCGCCGCCTCGACCGCGGCGGCGAAAATCGCGTCCATCCGGTCGCTCGTTGCCTGATAGGTCGCGGCGACCAGATCGTCGATGCCGTCGAAATAATGGCGCAGCAGCCCCGGCGACACCCCCGCCTTTTTGCAGATGGCGCGAACATTGGTGCCCGCAAGGCCGCTTTCGGCCAGACACGCCGCGGTCGCCTCGATCAGGGCGGCGCGGCGGGCGCCGGCGCTTTCGCGCGTAAAGGCTTGGCGAGCGGCAGCCATGTTGTTATACGAATGTATAACAAGGATGGACCTATGGCAATGCTGCGCGAAACCTTCGACAACATCGACCCGCTCGATGGCTGGTCGCTCCCGGCGTGGACCTACAGCGACCCCGATTTCTACGCCGTCGAAATGGCGCGCATCTTCCGCCCCAGCTGGCAGGTCGTCTGCCATGACAGCGACATCGCGAACCCCGGCGACTGGCACAGCATCGACTATTGCGGCGAAAGCATCATCCTTGTGCGCGGAACCGACCGCATCGTGCGCGCCTTCACCAACGTCTGCCGCCACCGCGGCTCGCGCCTCGTCGATGGTGCCGCGGGCTGTGCCAAAAAGCTCGTCTGCCCCTATCACGCCTGGACCTATGAACTCGACGGCCGACTGACGGGCGTTCCTGATTCGGCGAGCTATCCGACGCTCGACAAGGGCAGGGCGGGGCTCGTCGGCGTCGAGGCCGAACAATGGCGCGGCTTCTGGTTCGTCCGGCTCGATGATGACGGCGGGCCGTCGGTCGCCGACATGATGGCGCCCTATGAGACGACGGTTGAGCCGTATCGTTTCGAGGAACTCGGCGCGCTCGGCCGCGTCACGCTTCGCCCGCGCGCGGTCAACTGGAAAAATGTCGGCGACAATTATTCGGACGGCCTTCACATCCCCGTCGCGCATCCGGGCCTGACCCGGCTTTTTGGCAAAAGCTATGGCGTCGAGGCCAGGGAGCGCGTCGATCGCATGTGGGGCGACCTCGTCGACCGGCCGTCGGCGAACTGGTCCGAACGTCTGTACCAGCGGCTGTTGCCGCCGATTCCGCACCTGCCCGCCGACCGCCAGCGCCACTGGCTCTATTTCAAGCTGTGGCCCAATGTCGCCTTCGACATCTATCCCGACCAGGTCGATTTCATGCAGTGGCTGCCGACCGGTCCGACGAGCTGTCTGATCCGCGAAATCTCCTATGTGCTGCCCGACGCCTATACTGGAGAGTGGCGCCACGAAATGCGCGCCGCGCGCTACCTCAACTGGCGCATCAACCGTCAGGTCAATGCCGAGGACACGGCGCTCATCACGCGCGTCCAGCAGGGCATGCAATCGCAGAGCTTCTCGATGGGACCGCTCAGCGACAAGGAAGTCTGCCTCAAACATTTCTGCGCGCGGATGCGCGCCATCATTCCCGAAGCGCGGCTCGAGCACGCGCCTGCCGCCGGTTGGAGCAATAAATGACCAAAGCCTGTGACGCCCTGATTATCGGCGCCGGCCACAACGGCCTCGTCTGCGCCTTCTATCTCGCGAGGGCGGGGTTGAAGGTGCGGATCGTCGAGGCGCGCGACGTCGTCGGCGGCGCCGCGGTGACCGAGGAGTTCGCGCCGGGCTTCCGCAACTCGGTCGCGAGCTACACGGTCAGCCTGCTCCAGCCAAAGGTGATCGCCGACATGCGCCTTGCCGATCATGGCTATCGCGTGATCGAACGCCCGATCAGCAATTTCCTGCCGCAGGAGGATGGCGGCTATTTGAAGCTCGGCGGCGGGCTTGAACGCACGCAGGCCGAGTTCGCCAAGTTCAGTGCGCGCGATGCCGAGGTGCTGCCCGCCTATTATGACGCACTCGAAAATGTCGCCGAACTGCTCCGCGACCTCGCACTGCGCGTCCCGCCCAACGTCGGCGAGGGGCTGCGCACCTTGCTCGACGGCGCGCGGCAGGGGCGGCGCTTCGCAGGCCTCAGCCTCGAACAGCAGCGCGACGTGCTCGACCTCTTCACCAAATCGGCGCGCACGATGCTCGACAGCTGGTTCGAAAGCGAAGCGGTCAAGGCCGCCTTCGGCTTCGATGCCGTGGTCGGCAACTACGCCAGCCCGGACACGCCGGGCAGCGCCTATGTCCTTCTGCACCACGTCTTTGGCGAGGTGAACAGCAGGAAGGGCGCGTGGGGGCACAGCGTCGGCGGCATGGGCCGGATTACCGAGATCATGGCGAAGGTTTGCCGCGATCATGGCGTCGAGATCAGCCTCGAAAGTCCGGTCGCGAAAGTGCTGGTTGACGGAGGCAAAGCCGTCGGGGTGAGGCTTGTAGGCGGCGAAGAAATCGCCGCGGCGCGCGTGATCGCCAATGTCGGGCCGAAACTGCTCTACGAACGGCTGATGGACGCCGCCGATCTGCCCGCCGACTTCCAGCGGCGGATCAGCGGCTTCAAGGTCGGAAGCGGAACATTCCGCATGAATGTCGCGCTGTCCGAGCTTCCCCGTTTCACCTGCCTGCCCGAACCCGGCGAGCACCACCAGTCGGGAATCATCCTCGCCCCGACGCTTGATTATATGGACCGCGCCTTCCTCGATGCGAAACAATATGGCTGGTCGAAGGCGCCGATCGTCGAAATGCTGATCCCCTCGACCGTCGACGACAGCCTCGCGCCTGAAGGCTGTCACGTTGCGAGCCTCTTCTGCCAGCAATTCGCGCCTGAATTGCCCGCCAAAGAAGACGGGACTCTCCGCGACTGGGACGATGAGGAGGAAGCTGCCGCCGACTGCATCCTCGACACCGTCGAAAAACACGCGCCGGGTTTCCGCGCGAGTATCGTCGGCCAGACGCGGCTGTCGCCCAAGGGGCTCGAACGCAAGTTCGGCCTCGTCGGCGGCGACATCATGCACGGCAATATGAGCCTTGACCAGCTCTGGGCCGCGCGCCCGGTGCTCGGTAATGGCGGCTATCGCGGGCCGGTGAAGGGGCTGTATATGTGCGGCGCGGGCACGCATCCGGGCGGCGGCGTCACCGGCGCGCCGGGGCATAATGCGGCTGCAGTGATCCTACGCGACCGGGGGCTCTTCGCGCCCCGCTGGCGCTGACAGCATGGTCCAAGCGTAGAGCGGCAACCCTGCGGCCATCAATATGAGGCTCATCGCGCTGACACCGATCCCCGCACCCCACAAAGTCCAGACGGCATAGACGAGGCCGATCAGCGCGACCGGGATCGCGACGCGCATCCGCAGCGCCGCGGCGGCGCAGGCGAGGTAGAGCCACAGGGTCACCGAGGTCGAGAGCACCGCCATGAAGGTGAACATCTCGCTCGTCGACTTGCTGCTGTTGAGGAGGACGCAGGCGGTGGCGATCGCGCTCGACAGCAGCAGTGCCGCGGTCGGCGTGCCATGGCGGTTCTCACGCCCGAACCATGAAGGGAGCAACCCCTGCCGTGCGAGCGTCGCGGGCAGCTCCGCCTGGATCAGCGTCCAGCCGTTCAGCGTGCCCAGCGCGCTGACCGCCGCAAAGGCGCCGATGAACAGCGCAGGCTCGCGGCCCCACCAGGTTTCGACGAACAGCGAAAAGGGGGCCTCCGATTTCGCGACTTCCGCCGCGGGCAGCATCAGCGCGATCGCCGAACAGACGATCAGATAGAGGATGCCCGTCGCGAGCGTGCCGACGATGGTCGCGCGCGGGATGGTGACGGCGGGATTGGCGACCTTGTCGGCGGCGACGCTCGCCGATTCAAAACCCAGCAGCGCCCAGAGCGTCAGGATCGCCGACCCGCTGACGGCCGCGAGCGACAGCCCGTCGGCGGGAAAGGGGGTGAGCGCGACGGGCTCGCTGCGGCCAAAGGCGATGGGGATCAGGATGATGACGGTGACGAGCGGGATCAGCTTGATGAGCAGGGTCACGACCTGAAACTGTCCCGCCGCGCGCGCGCCGCGCCAGTTGATCGCGGTGACGATCCAGATCAGCGCGATCGTCGACAGCGCCGTATGCTGCCCCAGTGCCGGCACGAACAGGCTGAGGAAGCTCACCGCCGCGACCGCGAGCGTCACGTTCGCGGTCCACACCGACACCCAATAGGCCCAGCCGATCATGAAACTGGGGATGCGGCCAAAGGCGCGCTCGACGAAGCCGGTTGGCCCGCCCGCGTCGGGGTGGAGGGCGGTCAACCGCGCGAGGACGAAGGCGAGTGCGAGCGCGCCGCCTATCGTGATCGCCCAGCCCGCGACACCGTTCCAGCCAAAGGGGGCGAGGCTCGCGGGCAGCAGAAACACCCCCGAGCCGATCATATTGCCCATGACCAGCGCAATCGCCATCGAAAGGCCGAGCTTGCGGCGCGGCCTTTCGTGGCGATTTGCGGGATCGCTCACCCGGTCAGAAGTCCTTGCTCACCTTGATTCCGATCAGCCGCGGGCGGATGACCGTGTCGTAGAAGACGCCGCCCGTGCTGCTGATGCCGTCGGGATCGCCGCATGTCGTCTCCAGACACTGGACGCCCGAGTTGATGACGCCATTTTCGTCGAACAAGTTGGTCGCGAACAGTTCCGCTTTCCAGTCGTCGCCCTTGACGCCGACGCTGAGGTCGGCGGTGGTATAGGCATCAAAAAAGCCCTTCAGGCTGTTCTCAAAGGTTCTGAGGTCGCTGCGCCGCTTGCCGATATGGTTCACAGCAAACTGCACATGCGCGTCCATGCCGCCGACCGGAAACTCGTAACGCGCGACGACATTGCCCTTGAACTTGGGCGTCACCGGCAGGCTGGTGCCCTTTGGCGCGAGGAGCGCATTGTCCGCGCCGTCCGATCCGGGCAGGGTGCAGTCGAAGCTGTCATTGGCGATGCGGCAGAAATCGCGGCGGATTTCGGCGTCATTATAGCTCATGCCCGCGTTGATCGAAAAACCGTTCCGGCGATAGCCGAGGTCGATTTCGATCCCCCGGATGCGCGCGACCCCGGCGTTGCGGATTTCGGTGAGGCCGTTGAGACCGAGGAAGGAAAGCTGGATGTCGGTCCAGTCTTCCTGATAAATGGCGCCATTGAAACGCACCGGTCCCCAGTTCGTTTTCCACCCGAACTCATAATTGTCGAGCGTGTCGGGGCCATAGGGCGGCAGCGTTCCGCGGCGGTTGATGCCGCCGGGGCGGAAACCGCGCGACCAGGTGGCATAGACAAGCGCGTCATCGCTGAACTTGTAGGTCAGATTGAGCTTGTGGATGAAGTCGCTGTCCTTCGTCCGCTTGTCGAGATTGGTGCATGGCGTCCCGGAAATGATTGGACCGGCAAAACAGGCGGCTTCGCCGGTTCGGCTGGAGAAATTGGCATTATAGCCGAAGAAGCCGACCAGGCTGTTGTCGAACTTGTACACGCGGCCGCCGCCGGTCAGCGTCAATTTGTCGGTGATGTCGAAGCTGATCTCGCCGAACGCCGCATAGTCGCGGTCGATACGCAATTGCTTGGTCAGCCAGATATTGCTGTCAGTGCCCGTGACCGTGAACAGGTCCGTCAGGTTGTCGATAATGTAATTCTGTTCGATATTGTGCGACTGACGCTGCCAGAACAGTCCGCCGATAAAGCGGATGCGCGCGTCGGCCGGGGAGGCGACGCGCGCCTCGACAAAGCTCTTTTTGTACCGGTCGATGCCCTGGATATATTGATTCGGGCTGATAAGGTCGCCGTTGTTATCATAGAAATAGGCGCCATAGCCGTAGAGCGCATCATAGAAATAGGCATAATCCGAATAGTCGCTTTCGACCTCGGTTTTCCGGCGCAGGTGGCCGCCCGTGACGGTCAGATCCCAATTGCCCAGCTTGCCTTCGATCGTCAGCGCGGCCTGAATCCACCGGTCCTTCGAGTTTTCGGGATTATATTGCACGGTCTGAAGGTCGTCGCTGACCGCAGTCGACCGCTCCTGGGCAAAGCTGCCATTGGTTTTCTGCACCTGCCCCATCAGCGTGGGGCGGATCGTCCAATCGTCGTCAAGGTCGATGCCGAGTGCAAGCCGCGCGCCATAGGTATCGACGTCGTTGTAATTCTTTTCGACCAGCGCGGCATTGTCCTGGGTGATGTCGCTGGTCGGATAGGTGCGGCTGCCCGCGATATTGTCGATATAGCCCGCATCGTGGCGATACCAGCCGACGAGGCGCAGCGCCGCGCGTTCGCCGAGCGGGGCGTTGACGAAGCCTTCGGCGACGCCGCCGACGTCGCCGTGCGCGACGCTGTTGAGTTCGAGCCCCACCGAGCCGTAGGTGCCGCTGGGGTCGGGCCGGTTGGTGACGAGCTTGATCGTGCCCGCCATCGAGCTGGCGCCGTAGAGCGTACCCTGCGGCCCCGCGAGCGCCTCGACGCGCGCCAGGTCATAGGCATGGATGTCGAGCGCGCCCTGGATCGTCGTGATCGGCATTTCGTCCAGATAGGTGCCGACCGTCGGCAGCGACGCCGAGTGGTTGGCATTCTCGCCCGACGCCACACCGCGGAAATAAACCTGGCTGAACCCCGGCGCCGCGGTCTGGATTGTCACGGAGGGCAGGAACTTGACGACGTCCTGAAACTCCTTGACCTGCAATTCGCTGAGCCGTTCGTTGCCGATCGCGGTGATCGCCAGCGGCACGTCCTGCAGATTTTCCTCGCGCTTCGACGCGGTGACGACGATGTCATTGTCGCCCTCTGTATTTGCTTGCTGCGCCAACGCCGTGCCCGACGTGGCCAGGATGGTGCCGCCGAGCAGCATCGCGCTGCGCCGCACCAGCACTTTCGACATATTCCGCATGAGACCCCCCTCGATGACATCGATATGACAGGAGAATGACGCAGCGCGGCGCGAGCGCAAGCCCAGTTCGTCGGTGCGCCCGGCCATTGGTCGAAAATGTCGCCAGATGTTGCCCAAAGGCCACGTTTCGTGCGGGAGAGGGGGGATGCGCTTTGGTCAAAAACACATCTTTGCCCATCGTCATCCCGGCGAAGGCCGCGATCTTGCCGGTGCGTTGATCCGTTTGGATGAGATGTCGGCCTTCGCCCGGATGACCGATATGGTTTGCGCGGACGTCCACTCGACCCTGCGACAAGCGCCTATATCAACCCCGCGGGAACCTCCGGATAGGCGTCGAGCACCGGTCCCAGCGCCTCCTCGAGCGGTCCCAGCCACTCGGCATAGGGCCGCCATTGGTCGACGCCGTCGCGGTTGATCGGGCGGCGCACCTGTTCGCTCGATGCCGTGCGCACCGCGCGCGCATTGGTGTGGAACGCCATGCAGCCCTCCTCGAAGGGCTGGCCGAGGAAGGCGAGCATCGCGCGCACTTCGGTCTCGGGATCGCTCAATAGCGCTTCGTGGATGACGCGGTGGACGCGCCCCGGCTGCACCGCGTCGAGATGTGCCATCAGCCGCACATAATCGCGATAATAGGCGCCCATGTCGGACAGACGATAGCTGAACGCCTGTCCCTTGGCGAAATGCTGGCGAAAGTTCGACCAGCAGCAATCGAGCGGGTGACGCCGCGCGTCGATGATCTTGGCGTTGGGCAGGATCAGCCGGATCAGCGGCGCATAGAGCCAGTTGTTGGGCAGCTTGTCGATATAGAGCGGCTTGCCGGTCTTGCGCTGCACCGCGGTGCGGCGCAGGAAGGCGGCGCCCATATCGGCGAGCTTGTCGGGGCAGGCCTCGGCGAGCGCCGCGACCCAGTGGCGACCTTCGCCCTTTGCCTCGCGGCCCAGGCCGAGCGCGAGCGCGGGGATATCGGGCAGCTCCATCGTCCCCTCGATCGCCGAATGGCTTGCGAGAATCTGTTCGATCAAGGTCGATCCCGCGCGCGGCATCCCCAGAATGAAGACGGGATCGCCGCTGGGGTCGCCCTGTCCGGCGCGGTCGGCAAAGAAACCGGCGGTGCAGGTCGCGATCGCGGCATCGACGATCGCGCTCGTCTCGGCGGCGTCATAGCCGAGCTGACCCGCGCGGATCGCATTGCCGGCGGCATAATGGCGAAAGGCCGCGTCGGGCGCGCCCGCATCGTCATACGCCTTGCCCAGCGCGAAATGCAGGTGCAGCCGGTCGTCGTCGCGCTCCGCCCCCGCCGGTTCGGCGGCGGCGAGCGCGGCTTCCATCGCCTGCCGGTCGGCTTCGTCAAAGCGGATCGTCTTGAGGTTGGCGAGGCTCCACCAGATTTCGCCCAGCCCCGGCTCGGCATCGAGGCCGCGGCGATAGGCGGCGATGCTGTCCTCCTGCCGTCCGACGGTCTTGAGCATATGGCCATAGCTCATCCACAGCCTGGCGTGGCCGGGGAAGCGCTCGACCAGCTCGGCATAGAGCGCGATCGCTTCGTCATAGCCACCGATCCGGCCCAGCGCGGCGGCCTTGAGGTTCGCGTGCGCGGGATTGTCGGGGTCGTCGGTCAGCACCGCATCGAGCGTTTCGACCGCCTCGGCATAGCGGTTCTGCTTGTAGAGCACGGTGGCCAGATTGGCGCGCGCCGCGCCGAAACCGGGAGCCAGCTCCAGCGCGCGCGTCAGCAGCTTTTCGGCGTCGCCATAACGGCCGATCCGTCCCGCAACCTCGGCGAGCATCCGGATCGCGGCGACGTCAGTCGGGTCTTCTTTCAGCCGCGCGCGCAGCGCCGCCTCGGCATCGGGCAGGCGGTTTTCGGCGAGCGCGAGCGCCGCGGCGATCATCGCCTCGTCATGCACCGCCGCGCCGACCGCCGCGAGCGCGGCGTCGGCGGCTTCGCCGTCGCGGCCGAGCCGGCGCAGCGCCTCCGCCGCGATCCGGTGCGCCGCGGCCGATGCCGGAACCGCCGCGAGGATCGCGCGCGCCTGTTCGAGCGCGGCGCCCGGCTGGCCGTTCAGCAGCCGGCGGGCGTGGGCGAGCGCCTCGTCATGGGTGACCGTCGCCAACGCCGCGCCTCAGCCCTCGGTCCGCGCTTTGTCGATGGCCTGTCGCAGCACGGCATAGCCGACCTGTCCCTGCAGCAGCTGGTCGCCGACGATCCATGTCGGCGTCGCGTTCAGCCCAAGCTGCGTCGCGATCGCCATATTGTTGTCGATCTCGCGCTGGAACAGCGCTTCGTTCGCGGTCGCATCGGCGCTGCCGTCGGTGACGACGCCGGCCCGTTCGGCCGCAGCCGCAATCGCCCCGCGATCGAGTGAACTCGCTGCGAACATCGCGTGGTGAAACGCGTCATATTTTCCCTGCCGCGCAGCGGCGAGCGCCATGATCGCGGCGTCGCGGCTCTGCGGGGCGATGATCGGCAGTTCGCGGAACACGACCTTCAGGCGTTTGTCCTCACGGATCAGCCGGTCGACGTCGGGCACGCTCGCGCGGCAGAAGCCGCAGGCATAGTCGGTGAAGACCACCAGCGTGACGTCGCCGTCGGCATTGCCCGCCCACGCCCCGGCATAGGGTTTTTCGAGCGCCGGACGCACCGCGTCGATCGCTTTCGCGATTTCGCGACCACGCTGCGCTTCCAGCGCTTCGGGGATGATCTGCGGATTCGCCCTGATATAGTCGGCGACGACGGTTTCGACCTCGCTCTTGCTGAGCCCGCCGCCGACGCGTCCGCCGAGCCAGAAAACCAGCGCGAGCAGCAGGATGCCGCCGCCGGCCAGCGCCCAAAGGCGCATCGAACCGCTTTCCATGCCCGTCCCCTTCAATGTCGGCAGTCGCCCCGCCGCCATGGCCTTTTCGCTCGCCGACCTTGCGTCCGGCGCCTTGACGAGTGGCGAGCGGGCGTCGCCGTCCGGGGCGGCCGTTCGCGTCTTCGGCGTCGGCTTTGTGGTCAACGGGATCGCCGCGTCGCCCGCAAAGAGCGGCAGGTCGGGCGCGGCCGGCGCCTTGGCTTCCGCCGCGGCATCCTCGCGCGCGAGCAATTGTTCGAGCCCCGATGGTGGCGGCGCCGGTTCTTCGCGCGGCGCAGGGCGCAGCCTGGTCGCGGCATCGCCGATGCTCTCGCGCAGGCTTTCGCTGCTCGCCTTGGCGAGGTCGGCGACCCCCGCCCTGGTCCTGTCGGCAACCTCGCCCAGCCCGCGCCCGGCATCGCGCGACAATTTCCGCGCCTTGGCTCCGAGCGCCATTCTGGCCCATGCCTCGCCGCTGGCCTTCGCCAGGGCGCGGCCGGCGCGTGCCGATCCGCGTCCGGCGACCCGTGCGGCGCGTGCGGTCGCAGCGCCCGTCCTGCTTGCAAATTCACTGGCGCGCCGCGGTATCTCCATCGCCTCGACGCGCGCCGGAATGTCGGCGCGTTCGCCGATGCCGATCGTCCAGTCGGCAAAGGCTTCGGCGCCGCGGCGAAGCTGGTTCCACAGGCTCGCCGTGCCCGCCTTGATCGCTTCGGGTCTCACCAGTGGCTCGCCGCGCGGCTTGTCGGCTTTGCTGTATTGCGTCAGATCGATGCCGACCGGCGGTTCTTCCTTGGGCTTGGCCAATCCTTCGTCGCGGGCGCGCGCGCCCACACCCGGCGTCGGCGCGGGGTCGCGCAGCCATGGCTGGTAATATTCGTCTTTATTCTCTGTCACTTGCTGCCCTTGCGCATCGGTTAGGCGATGCGGTCCCCCGCTTGCTTCCCGCGAGTCTAACGCCGTTTACGCTCGCGTTCCACCTCGGCGCGAGCGACCAGCGAAATATCCTGTGCGCGAATCCAGTCGGGCGATCCCTGCGGCAGGCCCTGCATCGCCATTTCGGCATTACGCAGCGCCAGCGCCGGTTGTCTACCCTCGAGGCTATAGCGTTCGGCCGAAGCGAGCGCGGCGCGGGCCTGATCGCCCTTGTTGGCATAGACGATGCCAAGCTGATACCAGGCAAAGGGATTCTGGTTGTCGAGCGCGACCGCGGTTTTCAGGACCTTTTCGGCCTCGGCATAGTGGGCGGGCTCTTCGGTCGCGATCAGCGCATGGCCCAGCGTGGCGGCAATCAGGGGTTGCGAGCGCGATTTGGCCACCGCCTGGCGCAGCGGGGGGATCGCCTCGTCGGGGCGCCCCGATTCGAGCAGGATCTGCCCTTCGAGTTCGAGGAAATAGGGGTCGTCGGGGTCGGCTTCGAGCAGCGCCTCGACTTCGGCCAGCGCCTTTTGCGGATAGGCGCTCTTGTGCCAGGCATAGGCGCGCGCATAGCGCGCCGGAACACTGCGGTCGCTTTCCGGAAATTTGCGCAGCGTCCGTTCGGGCTCGGCCATATAGCCCAACAATTTGGCCTTGATGCGCTGGAACCGCTTTTCGATCGCCGGGTCAGCCGGCTTGTTCCATGCGGGGTCGATGACATAGACTTCGCGCAGCGCCTGGATACGGTCGCCCGACATCGGGTGCGTCCGGCCATAGGCCTGGTCGTCGTCCTGCTTGATGCCATAGCGGAACTCCAGATTCTGGAGCTTCTTGAAGAAGGCCAGGCTGCCGCGCCCGCTGATCCCCGCCTTCGACAGATATTGTGCGCCGGCGGCGTCAGCGGTCGATTCCTGGACGCGGCTGAAGGCGAGGAACTTGCCGAGCGCCGCCTGCTGCCCCGCCATCATGATGCCCATGCCCGCCTCGCCGCCGCCCGCCGCGATCGCCGCGGCGCCGAGCAGCAGGCTGAGCAGCGAGATGCTGGTCGCGGCGCTCACGCCATCGTTGATGCGGATGGCGTGGCCGCCCATCACATGCCCCAGTTCGTGCGCGAGCACGCCCTGCACCTCTTCGGCGCTGTCGGCGGCTTCGATCAGCCCGCTGAAGACATAGATGTCCTGGCTGCCCGCGACAAAGGCGTTGATGCTGCGATCGCCGAGCAGGTGGACGCGCACCTGTCCCGGCTGCAATCCCGCGGCGACGAGCAGCGGGTCCATCATATCCTGAAACAGCGCCTCGGTTTCGGCATCGCGCAGGATCGACTGGGCGGCCGCGGGGCGCACCGCGATGGCGACCATCGCGAGCAGCGTGAGCAGGATATGAAAAAGGGAGCGCAAGCCATGCGCGCCGGACGCGGGTTGCGGCGGGAAAGCGGTCATCGCCGCCCTTCTTGCGCCGCGCGCCTGAACCCCGAGTGAAGCCATGAGGGCTTATTGGGGGTCAGCGCGCGCAGGCGCAAGGTCGGCGTGCGATTTCCGCGACCGATTGTCGCCCGATCGGTCGGGACGATCAATTGCCGAACGTGCGCTGCCACCAGCCGCGGCGCGGTTCGCCATCCGCCGCCTCGCCGGTCTCGCCCGCGTCGGCGGCGACCGGTTCGGCGGCGCTTTGGGTCGCAGCTTCGCTGGTCGCTTCGGCTGCGACGGCCTTTTTCGCTCGGCTCGCGCGCTTCTTCGGCGCGGGTTCGGCGGCTTCGGCAGGGGCGTCGGTGACGGGGGCTTCGGCCGCTTCGGCCTCCGCTGCAGCCTCGGCGGCCAGCGCCGCCTTGGTCTTGCGCGGTGCGCGTTTGCGTTTCGGCTTGTCTTCGGCCGCGACTGCCTCGACCGTTGCGTCGGCTGCTTGCGGCAGCGGCGCGTCGGTCGCCGCTTCGGGCTCCGGTGCCGGTTCGGCGGTCGCTGCGTCGGCGTCGGTTGCGCTATTGGCCTCGTCGCCCTTCTTGCGCCCGCGTCCGCCGCGACGGCGCGGTTTTTTCGCGGCAGGTTCGGCCTCGGCATCGGTTCCCGGTGCCTCGTCGGTCGTCGACGCGGCTTCGGCGTCGCCTGCCGTTTCCTGGACATCGTCCACCGCGGAGGGCGCATCCTCGGCGCCTTCGGTGCCTTCCTCGTCGCGGCGACCGCGGCGGCTGCGGCGACGACGGCGGCGGCGCTTGCGGCCCTCGCCATCGGTGTCGCTTTCGTCACGGGCCCGCGCGGGCGCGCGGCTGTCCGATGCGTCCTCGTCGCTTTCCTCTTCATCCTCCTCTTCGGGGATGTCGTCCTCATCATCCTCGATCGGCTCGATCGGGGCGAAGCTGCGGCGCTGGGTGGGCGGCGGGCCGCCGACCTCGATCGCCATGCGCGCGCCCTCGGTCTCGCCGTCCGGCAGGATTTCGACGCTGACGCCGTAAAGCTCCTCGATTTCGTGCAGTTCGCGGCGCTTTTCGTTGAGCAGGTAGAAGGTCGCTTCCTGGCTCGCACGCAGCGTGATCTTGCTGCCCTTGCCGCGCGCCGCTTCCTCTTCGATCAGGCGCAGCGCGCTGAGCCCCGCCGACGATGCAGTGCGGACGAGCCCGGTGCCCTCGCAATGCGGACAGGGCCGCGTCGAGGCTTCGAGCACCCCGGTGCGCAGCCGCTGGCGGCTCATTTCCATCAGGCCGAAACCCGAAATGCGGCCGACCTGGATGCGCGCGCGATCGTTCTTCAGCGCCTCCTTCATCGCGCGCTCGACCTTGCGGACGTTCGAGCCATGATCCATGTCGATGAAGTCGATGACGATCAGCCCCGCCATGTCGCGCAGGCGCAGCTGGCGCGCGATTTCGGCCGCGGCCTCCAGATTGGTGCTGAGCGCCGTCTGTTCGATATTATGCTCGCGCGTCGACCGGCCCGAGTTGATGTCGATCGACACCAGCGCCTCGGTCGGGTTGATCACCAGATAGCCGCCCGATTTCAGCTGGACGACGGGATTGAGCATCCCGGCAAGCTGGTCTTCGACGCCGTAGCGCTGATAGAGCGAGACGGGATCGGCATATTGCTTCACGCGCCGCGCGTGGCTCGGCATCAAGAGCTTCATGAACTGCTTCGCCGCCTTGTAGCCCTCGTCGCCCTCGACGAGCACTTCCTCGATGTCCTTGTGATAAATGTCGCGGATCGCGCGTTTGATCAGGTCGCTGTCCGAATGGATGAGCGCGGGCGCGCTCGACGCCAGCGTCTTTTCGCGAATCTCGTCCCACAGGCGCGCGAGATAGTCGAAGTCGCGCTTGATCTCGGTCTTGGTACGGCTCATGCCCGCCGTGCGAACGATGCAGCCCATCGTCGGCGGCAGGTTCATCTCGTCGATCATCGCCTTCAGCTTGCGGCGATCGGCGCCGTTCGAAATCTTGCGGCTGATACCGCCACCGTGCATCGTGTTGGGCATCAGCACGCAGTAGCGGCCGGCCAGCGACAGATAGGTGGTGAGCGCCGCCCCCTTGTTGCCGCGCTCTTCCTTGACGACCTGCACCAGCATCACCTGGCGGCGGCGGATGACGTCCTGGATCTTGTAGCGGCGGCGCAGCGACATGCGGCTTTCGCCATCCTCCTCGTCGCTGCGTCGGCCGCGGCCCCGGCCGCCCTTGCGCCCGTCGCGCCCGCGGCGCTTGCGGTCGCCGCGGTTTTCCCTGCCCTCCTCGGCGCCCTCTTCGCCATCGGCGTCGCCATTGTCGGCATCGCCATTCTCGCCGTCGTCCTCGCCTTCGCCTTCGCCGATCGTTTCGGGCGCGGGGGCGTCGCCATTTTCGTCGTCATGCTCCTCGACGTCGGCGACATCGCCCTCCAGCTCGTCGAGATCGTCCTCGGCACGCTGCGCCGCGGCGGCGGCATGTTCGGCCTCTTCGCGCAGCAATGCTTCGCGGTCTTCCTTGGGAATCTGGTAATAATCGGGGTGGATTTCGCTGAATGCCAGGAATCCGTGGCGGTTGCCCCCATATTCGACGAACGCCGCCTGCAGCGACGGTTCGACGCGGGTTACCTTGGCCAGATAGATATTTCCCTTGAGCTGCTTGTGCTCGGCGGACTCGAAATCAAACTCCTCGATGCGGTTTCCCTTGGTGACGGCGACCCGGGTTTCTTCCCGGTGCCGCGCGTCGATCAACATGCGCGTGGTCATTGGTAACACTCCAAGCGCGCCGCAGCGCGCCATCAAAAAATCCCGCAGACACTCCTGGCGGAGAGTCGCGGCGGATAAGGGTGAAAAGACAAAAATCGTTATTGCCGAAGGCGGCTTGCGTCCGGTCCTGGACGCGCATGCGGTCTTCCCGTCCGGCGAGCGGGGCAAAAGCGCCCGCGTCGGGATGAGAAGAGGGCATGGCAAGCCTCATGCGGCATCAACCTGTTACGGGGTGAGCGGGCGGGCAGGGCGGGCTTGCAAGCGAACGCCCCGACTGTCCGGTCAACCGGGTGGGCTGGCGGCAGGCGTGTCCTTGCCCGCATGTCCGGCACCAAGGCGACCATGTTCCGCGAGTTTCGCGGACCAGGCCTTCCCCTCAAAAGGCCGGACGGCACCGGAAAGGACGCCGTCAGTGATGGGGTGCTAGCATCGGCACGGGCCGACGGCAACCACAACCGCTGCCAAAGATGGGATCGCCGTTCACAGTTGCAAGAATGTCATGCGTGGCCGGTGCCGCCTTTCGCATAAAAGGCCGTCGTCGCTGCGCCATCTTCCATGCTCGATTCAATCTCGCAGGGCGCTGGAATCGGGTCATTTCGAATAAGCGCTGGACCAATCGCCACGTCGGACGGCATAGACGCGCCATGATGCTGCTCGCCCTTATCGGCCTGATCGCGACGCCGCCGACGGGGGGCGCCGCAGCCGATCGCCCGCGCGCCGAGCATCCTGTCACCCTTGCGTTTCGCGCGCGGCGACCGGCCCGGCGCTACAGCGTCACCGTTCCGATCGGCAAGCCCCGGCCCGCGGTGCCGCTGCCGCGGATCGAGGGACCCGACGATAATCGCCTGCCGCTCGTGGTGATCGACGCGGGGCACGGCGGGCACGACCCGGGCGCGATTTCGCCGCACAATGGTCGGCGTGAAAAGGACGTCACATTGGCGATCGCGCGCGCGATCCGCGACGAACTCCTCGCCTCGCGCCGCGTCCGCGTCGCGCTCACCCGCGACGACGACCGCTTCCTTGTGCTCGAGGAACGCTATGGCATCGCACGGCGGCTGAAGGCCGACCTCTTCATTTCGGTCCACGCCGATGCTGCCGAGAACAGCGAGGCGCACGGCGCGTCGGTCTATACCTTGTCCGAAGTCGCATCCGACCGCGAGGCGGCACGGCTTGCGGCGCGCGAGAACAAGGCGAATATCATCAACGGCGTCGATCTGGGGGCGCATGGCGATGCCGTGTCGTCGATCCTTATCGACCTGACCCAGCGCGAAACGATGAACGCTTCGGCCGAATTTGCCCGCCTGCTCCAGCGCGAGGCGTCGGACGAGATGACATTCCGCACCACCGCGCACCGCTTTGCCTCCTTCGTCGTGCTGAAGGCACCCGATACGCCGTCCGTGCTGTTCGAGACGGGTTTTCTCTCGAACAAGGGTGACGCCGCATTTCTCGCCTCGGCGTCGGGGCGCAAAAAGGTGGCGCGCGGCGTGCGCGAAGCGGTGCAGATCCATTTCGCGCGGCGTCTTGCGGCCGAGTGACGGCAGCCTTGTCGGGAGCGAAGGAGGGAGCGGCATGAGCTGGAGCAACTGGTCGGGCAGCGTCGCCGCGCGCGCCGCGATAGCGCGCCCGCAAAGCGAGGACGAACTCGCGGCGTTGATTCGCGGCGCGCACCGGCTGCGCGTCGCGGGGGCGGGACACAGCTTCATGCCGCTCTGCGAATCGGACGAGCTGATCGTCAGCCTCGACGCGATGCCGGGCGAGATCCGCGTCGCACCCGATCGCCGCACCGCGCGCATCCCCGCGGGCTGGAGCATCCGGCGGCTGACCGCGGCGCTCTGGGACCATGGCCTCGCGCTCGCCAATCAGGGCGACGTCAATCCGCAGTCGCTCGCGGGCGCGATGGCGACGGGCACGCACGGCACCGGGATCGACCTGGGTTCGCTGTCGACCTTTGCCCGCGGCTTCCGCTTCGTCGATGCGGCGGGCGAGGTGCATTGGTGCGACGCGCAGACCAACGCCGATCTCTATCAGGCGCAGCGCCTGTCGCTCGGCCTGTTCGGCGTCGTCACCGAAATCGACGTCGCGGTCGTCCCCGCCTTTCACCTCGCCGAACGGATCGAAAAGCGCCGCTGGGCGGAGGTGCGCGAAAGCTATGACGCGCTGGCGCAGCGGCATCGTCACGTCGAATTCTGGTTCTTTCCGCACAGCGACCAGGTGATCCTGAAAACGCTCGACCCGTGCGACCCGTGCGATCCGCCGCCGACGACGACCGACATGGAGGAGGCGACCTTTCGCCGCATCCTCAATGTATCGGCGCGCCTCCCTTTCCTCACACCCTTCCTCCAGCGACTGATGATGAAAAGCCCGATTGCGGGGCGCCGCCGCGGTCCCGCGCACTGCATCTTTCCGTCAGACCGCACGATCCGCTTCGAGGAAATGGAATATGAAATGCCGCGCGCCGTCGGGCTGGAGACGCTCGAAGAGGTCGTCGGCTGGATTCGCAGAAAACGCCTGCCGGTGACCTTTCCTTTCGAATATCGCTCCGTCGCCGCCGACGACATCTGGATGAGCCCGATGAACGCCGGGCCGGTCGCTGCCATTTCGATGCACCAATATGCGAAAATACCCTGGCAAAATCTGTTTGCCGAGGCTGAAGCGATTTTTCGTGGCCATGGCGGGCGCCCGCACTGGGCCAAGCGCCACAGCCTGACCCGCGCCGACGTCGCCACCCTCTACCCGATGGCGCCGCGCTACATTGCGGTCCGGCGCGCTGCCGACCCGGCGGGCAAATTCCTGAATCCCCATCTCGAAAGCCTCTTCGCATGACGAGCGACCGCCTCCTGCACGACGCGCTGATCGGTCGGCAGGGGAGCCGCGCCGACCTCAACACCCCGGTGCTGATTCTCGACCGCGAGGCGCTCGACCGCAACATCGCCCGCATGGCGGCGCTCACCAAGGCGGCGGGCGTCGCGCTGCGCCCCCATGCCAAAACGCATAAAAGCGTCGATATCGCGCGCCGCCAGCTCGATGCCGGGGCGGTCGGCGTCTGCTGCGCAAAGATCGGCGAGGCCGAAATACTGGCGGATGGCGGCATCACCGGCATCCTGATCACCTCGCCCGTCGCCGCCCCCGCCGCGATCGCGCGTCTTGCGAAACTGGCGGCGCGCGCCGAGGGGCTGATGGCGGTCGTCGATCATCCCGCGGTCGCCGTGCGCGTAGACGCGGCGCTTGCGGTCGAGGGTGCGCGGCTCGACGTCATCATCGACATTGACCCCGGCATCGCACGCACTGGCGTCGCGTCGGCCGAAGCGGCGGTCGCGCTCGCGCAGACGATCGACGCCTTGCCCGGCCTCGCCTGGCGCGGCGTGCAATATTATTGCGGGTCACAGCAGCATATCGAAAGCTATGCCGAACGCCGCGCCGCGATCATCGAGCGCACGGACTATTTGCAGGGGGTCATCGCCGCGCTGGCGGACGCCGGTTTCGCGCCACCGATCGTCACCGGGTCGGGCACCGGCACGCACCGCATCGACCTCGACCTCGGTGTCTTTACCGAGCTTCAGGCGGGCAGCTATGTCTTCATGGACAAGCAATATCTCGACTGCGAGCTGGCGGAGGGCGAAGCCGCGCCGTTCGAGGTCGCGCTCGCGGTCGATGCGCGCGTCGTCAGCGCCAACCACAGCGGCCTCGTCACGATCGACGCGGGTTTCAAGTCGCTCTCGACCGACGGCGGGGTGGCGGCGGTCCGGCGCGGCGCGCCCGAAACCGCCTTTTTCGCCTTCATGGGCGACGAACATGCCGCGCTCATCGCCCCCGGCATCGGCGACATGCTGCATCCCGGCGATCCCGTCAGCCTGACCGTGCCGCACTGCGACCCGACGGTGAACCTCTATGACCATTATCATGTCGTCGACGGCGACACGCTGATCGACATCTGGCCGGTCAGCGCCCGCGGCTGTGCGCGATGATCCCGGCGCGCTCCGCCGCAAGCACGCTTCCCTTTCGGCGATCCACGCTTTAGAGGCGGGACATATGGCCGCCGACCGTTCGACCGATTTCCGCCTGCGGCTGCGCCGCGACAGCAACGCCATCATCGCCTGGGTCCGCGAGATGTGGACGCGGCGCTGGTTCCGCTGGCTGGGCTATCTTGCGCTCGCGGGCCTCGCCGGTATCGCGCTCATCTGGGCGATCTTCGCGCGCGACCTGCCCTCGGTCGACCAGCTGCGCACCTATGAACCGCCGCTGCCGACCATGGTGCGCGACGGTGAAGGCAAGCCGGTGCACAGCTATGCGCGCGAGCGCCGCGTCCAGCTCGACTATAGCGAATATCCGCCGCTGCTCGTGCGCGCTTTCCTTGCGGCGGAGGACAAAACCTTCTTCAGCCACGGCGGCATCGACTATCCCGGCATCGTGTCGGCGGTCATCACCAACCTGTCGAACAGCGGCCGTCCGGTCGGCGCGTCGACGATCACCCAGCAGGTCGCGAAGAACCTGCTGCTCACCAACGAGCTGAGCTATCGCCGCAAGATTCGCGAGGCGATTCTCGCGATGCGGATCGAGGATGCGCTGACCAAGGAACAGATCCTCGAACTCTATCTCAACGAAATCCCCCTCGGGCGACGCAGCTTCGGCGTCCAGGCGGCGAGCCGCGCCTATTTCGACAAGGATGTCGACGAGTTGGCGCTGCACGAAATGGCCTTCCTCGCCATTCTGCCCAAGGCGCCCGAACGCTATGGCCGCGCGCGTTTCGAGCGCGACGCGATCGAGCGGCGCAACTTCGTGCTCGGTGCGATGGAGGACAATGGCTGGATCACCACGGCGCAGCGCGACGCCGCGCGCGCCATGCCGCTCGGCCTCACGACCAGCGGCAACCGAGCCGTGGCCCAGGTCGGCGGCTATTATATGGAAGAGGTGCGGCGCCAGCTGATCGCCGAGTTCGGCGAAACCGCCGAGGACGGCCCGCACAGCGTCTATGCTGGCGGCCTCTGGGTGCGCACGCCCTATGACGGCAAGATGCAGGCGGCGGCGACGCGCGCGCTGCGCAAGGGATTGCAACGCTATGATGCGGGCAAGGGCTGGTCAGGGCCGATCGCGACGATCGAGGCCGACGACCAGTGGCAGAGCCGCCTCGCGTCGAGTTTCATCGGCATCGACTATGACAATTGGCGCATTGCCGCGGTGCTGTCGAAAAGCGCGGGCGCGGCGCGCATCGGCTTCGCCGATGGCGACACCGGCACGCTTCCTGCCAGCGCCGCGACGATGGGCTATCGCAAGACCGGCGGCAGCGCCTTTTCGGCGCTCCGTCCGGGCGATCTCATCGCGGTCAAATCGACCGGCGGCAGCAGCTACGCCCTGCGGAACATTCCCGAAGTGTCGGGCGGCATGGTCGTCGAAAGTCCGCATTCGGGGCGCATCTATGCGATGCAGGGCGGTTTCGACGTCCGCCTGTCGCCCTTCAACCGCGCGACCCAGGCCGAGCGCCAGCCGGGATCGACGATAAAGCCCTTCGTTTACGCCGCCGCGCTCGACAATGGCATGACCCCCGCGACGATGATCGTCGACGGGCCCTTCTGCGTTTATCAGGGCGCGGCGCTGGGCAACAAATGTTTCCGCAACTTCGGCAATTCGGGAGGCAGCGGCGAACATACGATGCGCTGGGGGCTCGAACAGTCGCGCAACCTGATGACGGTGCGCGCGGCGAGCCAGATCGGCATGGAGCCGGTTGTCGAAATGATCGCCCGGATGGGCATCGGCCAGCACGAACCCTATCTGTCGACCGCGCTCGGTGCCGGGTCCACGACGGTCGAAAAGATGACCAACGCCTATGCCATGCTTGCAAACCATGGACGCGAACTCAAACCGCGGGTGATAGACTATGCGCAGGATCGCCGCGGCAAGGTGATCTTTCCCCGGAACTGGAAACCGTGCGACGGCTGCAACATGAAGGATTGGGACGGCCGCCCGATGCCGCGCTTCGCGCGCTCGGGACGGCAGCTGATGGACCCGATGACCGCCTATCAGGTCGTCCACATGCTCGAAGGCGTCGTCCAGCGCGGCACAGCAGTGCGGCTGCGCGACCTTGGCGTTCCCCTATTCGGCAAGACCGGCACAACCTCGGGACCGAATGATGTCTGGTTCGTCGGGGGCACGCCCGATGTCGTCGCGGGCATGTATATCGGCTTTGACCAGCCGCGCAGCATGGGTGGTTATGCGCAGGGCAGCAGCTATGCGGCGCCGATTTTCAAGGATTTCGCGCTCGAGGCGCTCGCCGATCGTCAGCCGATTCCCTTTGCAGCGCCCAAGGGGATACGAATGGTCCGCATCGATCGCCGCTCGGGGCGCCGCGTCTATGGCAGCTGGCCGGGGACCGATCCCCTGGCGGCAATTATCTGGGAAGCCTTCAAGCCTGAAAGCGAGCCGCGGCGGACGATCCGCGAGGACGAAATCAGGCCTCCCAAACCGCCGCAGCGGCAGGACGCGCCGGTTCAGCAAACGCCGGGGCGTCGGAGCGACAGCGAGTTTCTGGAGGATCGCGGCGGCATTATCTGACGCCGCGCGCCTTCGTTCGACCCGCCTTTCCTTGAAGGCCGCGAAGCCCTAGGGTCAACATTTTTCAGGAGCAACGACATGCGCGCCGAAGCGCTGGATCACATCGACAAGATTACCGCCGCTCTCGCGTTGCTGCGCCGCTTTCTCGACTGGGACCGCGCGGTGCGGCGCCTCGACGAGCTCAATGCCAAGGTCGAAGACCCGACGCTGTGGGACAATCCGAAGGCCGCCCAGGACGTGATGCGCGAACGGCGTCGACTCGACGAGGCGATCACCGCGACGCGCGCGATCGAGCGCGAATGCGCCGACACCGCCGAGCTGATCGAGCTGGCCGAGATGGAAGGTGACGAGGCGATGGTCGACGAGGCGGTCGCCAGCCTCGCCGCGCTCGCCGCGCGCGCCGAAGAGGATAAGGTAAAGGCGCTGCTCGCCGGCGAGGCCGACGGCAACGACGCCTATATCGAAGTCCACGCGGGCGCGGGCGGCACCGAAAGCCAGGATTGGGCCGAAATGCTCCAGCGCATGTATATGCGCTGGGCCGAAAAGCGCGGAATGAAGGTCGAGTTGATCGAATATCAGGCGGGCGAACAGGCGGGCATCAAGTCGGCGACGATGCTGGTGAAGGGCGAGAATGCCTATGGCTATGCCAAGACCGAAAGCGGCGTCCACCGTCTTGTCCGCATCTCGCCCTATGACAGCTCGGCGCGCCGTCACACCAGCTTTTCCAGCGTGTGGGTCTATCCGGTGATCGACGATAATATCGAGATCGAGATCAACGAGGGCGACCTCAAGATCGACACCTATCGTGCCTCGGGTGCGGGCGGCCAGCATGTCAACACGACCGATTCGGCGGTGCGCATCACGCACATCCCGACGGGCATCGTCGTCGCCAGCCAGAATGATCGTTCGCAGCACAAGAACCGCGCGACCGCGATGGGAATGCTGAAAGCGCGGCTCTATGAGGCCGAACTGCAAAAGCGCGAGGCCGCGGCATCGGGCGAATATCAGGCGAAGACCGAGATCGGATGGGGCCACCAGATCCGTTCCTATGTGCTCCAGCCCTATCAGCTGGTGAAGGATCTGCGCACCGGCGTCACCTCGACCGCGCCGGGCGACGTTCTCGATGGCGCCCTCGATCCCTTCATGGCGGCGGCGCTGTCGCAGAAGGTGACGGGCGAAAAGGTCGAGGTGGAGGACATCGACTGATGGTGCGCGGCGCCCTCGCTGCGCTGGCGCTGCTGGCGCTGCTCGGTGGCTGCGACGGCCCGTGGAGCGAGGATCGCAGCCGCATCGAAACCGCGCGCGACTTTCCGCCCGCCGACCGCCCGGTCGCGCCGACCGTCTCGACAAAATGGTCGACCGAAGAGGCGCGAGACCGCGTCAACGAGGCCGAGGACGTCATGGACTCGGCCGACGTCCGCCCCGGCATGACCGTCGCCGACATCGGCGCCGGCGACGGCTATTATACCGTCCGCCTTGCGCAGCGCGTCGGCCCTGGCGGGCGCGTGCTTGCCCAGGATATCATTCCCGAGGTGATCGAACGGCTCGCCGACCGTGTCGCGCGCGAACGGCTCGACAATGTCTCCTTGAAGCTGGGCGCGGTCGACGATCCGCGCCTGCCCGCCGCCAGCTTCGACCGTGTGTTCATGGTGCATATGTATCACGAGATCGGCGAACCCTATGCCTTCCTCTGGCGGTTGCGCCCCGCGCTGCGAGAGGGCGGGCAGGTGATCGTCGTCGACGGCGACCGTCCGATCGCCCAGCATGGCACGCCCTTCCGCCTGCTCGTCTGCGAGTTCGAGGCGGTGGGCTACAAGCTCGTCTCCTATGACGACAAACAGCACGCGGGCGGCTATCTCGCGCGCTTCGTCCCCGAAGGCGACCGTCCCGCGCCCGATGCGATCAAGGTCTGCGACAATCCTTAGAAAGAAGCCGTCGCCCCCGCGAAGGCGGGGGTCGCTGGCGGCATGGCGCACGGTTGATGGCGGCCTCCGCCTTCGCGGGGGCGACGAGAACTGGTCAATACACCAGAATATGATCCTCCGCCGCGACCGCCGCCAGGAAACTGACGACCCCGCCCGCCCTGACGCCCGCGACGACCCGGTCGGCAGTGAGGCCCGCGACCGCCAGCCCCGACTGGCACACGACCATCTCGATCCCGCTCGCCAGCGCTTCCTCGATCAGTTCGCCGAGGCCCGGCAGCCCCGCCGCGCGCCGCGCGTCGTCGCCCGCAAAGCCCGCGGGCGCGCGCAGCAGCGCGGCGGCGTCGCCCTGCAAGAACAGGCGCGCCCGCTGGCCCAGCGCGACGGCGGCGATCGCGGTTTCGAGCGCGGCGCAAAAGCGCCGCCCCTCGGCCGCCGCGACGATGATGTTCAGCCCCGGCATATCGGACACTCCGGTTCCTTCGCGACCGCCACTTCGCGCCAGCGCCGGTCGAGCATGTCGATGATCGCGAGGCGCCCGACCAGTGGCGTGCCCCAGCCCGACAGCGCGCGTACTGTTTCCAGCGCCGCCATCGTCCCGACCATCCCCGCCAGCGCGCCCATCACGCCCTGTTCGGCGCAGTTGATCCCCGGCCGGTCGGGATCGTTGCCGACCAGGCAGGCGTAACAGGGGCTCTCGCCGCGCCAGCCCTCGTACAGCGCGACCTGCCCCTCGAACGCGCCGATCGCGGCCGAGAGCAAAGGGATTTGCAGCGTCACCGCCGCGCGGTTGACCGCCAGCCGCGTGGCGAAATTGTCACAGCCGTCGAGGATCAGGCTCGCGCCCGCCAGCAGCGCCGCCGCATTGGCCTCGTCCAGCCGTTCGGCCACCGCGATCGCTTCCACATGCGGATTGATCCGCCACGCCGCATCGGCCGCGACCATCGCCTTCGGCGCGCCGACGTCGGCGTCGGTGAACAGCGGCTGGCGTTGCAGGTTCGAAAGCTCGACATGGTCATCGTCGATGATCGTCAGCTTGCCGACGCCCGCCGCGGCGAGATAGGTGATCGCCGGACAGCCGATGCCGCCCGCGCCGATGATCGCGACATGGCTCCCTTTCAGCTTCGCCTGACCCGTGCCGCCAAAGGCCGGCAGAATGATCTGGCGGGCATAGCGGTCGAGTTCGGCGTCGTTCAGCACTATTCGGCGGGTCGGCGCAATTTGATGCCCGACAGCGAGGCGAGGCCGGCGGCGTTCGCGGTTTCGTCGGCGGCGTCGCTTTCGATCCCGGTCGATCCGAAGCCGCCCGCACCGCGCGCGGTGTCGTCCAGCCTGTCGACCTCGGCAAAGGTCGCGCGCTGCACCGGGGCAGGGACCAGCTGCGCGATGCGGTCGCCGCGCTTCACCTCGAAATTTTCGTCGCCCAGATTGGCGAGGATCACCTTTACTTCGCCGCGATAGTCGCTGTCGATCGTCCCCGGCGTGTTGAGACAGGTGATGCCATGTTTGAGCGCCAGCCCCGACCGCGGCCGCACCTGCACTTCATAGCCCAGCGGGATCGCCATCGCGAACCCCGTCGCGACCGCGTGGCGCGTGCCGGGGCGGATCGTCAGCGTCTCGGCCGCGACGACATCCATCCCCGCGGCGCCAGCGGACGCATAGGCGGGCAGGGGCAGGCCGCCGCCGTTCGGCAGGCGCTGGATCGCGATTTCAATCACGTTCGAGGGGGGCGCGTTGGTCAAGCTCATCGGCAATCTTTTCCATCAATTTGCGGGCGACGACCGCTTTGGGCAAACGGTCCCAGCTGTCTACCCCGCCGTTGCTAACGATATGCACCCGGTTGCTCTCGCCGCCCATGGGGTCGGCGGACACATCGTTGGCGACGATCCAGTCGCATCCCTTGCGCGCGAGCTTTGCCTCGGCGTGCGCGATGACGTCGTTGGTCTCGGCGGCAAAACCGATCAGCAGCGGCGGGCGTCGGGATGATTGGGCGACGCTCGCCAATATGTCGGGATTTTCCGCGAGCGCGAGCGGCGGAACCCGTCCGCTGCCATCCTTCTTGATCTTCTGTGCCTGGCTTTCTGCGGCGCGCCAGTCGGCAACCGCGGCGACCATGATCGCGGCGTCAACGGGCAGCCCCGCTTCGACCTCGGTCGCCATTTCGACCGCGGTCTCGACATCGACGCGGATCACGCCCGGCGGCGTCGGCAGCGGGACGGGGCCGGCGATCAGCAGCACCTCGGCGCCTGCCTCGGCGGCGGCGGCGGCGATTGCAAAGCCCTGCTTGCCGCTCGACCGGTTGGCGATATAGCGCACGGGGTCGATCGGCTCGTGCGTCGGCCCCGCGGTGATCAGGATGCGCCGCCCGTGGAGCGGGCGGTGGTTCGCGGGGGCGAAGTCGGGCTGTCCCGACAGGACCGACGGCGCGGGCGCGTTCGCGAGCGCCGCCTCGATCGCCGCAAAAATCGCGTCGGGTTCGGGCAGCCGTCCGGGGCCATATTCGCCGCACGCCATCTCGCCCTCGTCGGGCTCCATCACCGTCACCCCGTCGCCGCGCAGCGCCGCGATATTGCGCTGCGTCGCCGGGTGCAGCCACATGCGGACATTCATCGCGGGCGCGGCGAGCACCGGCTTGTCGGTCGCGAGCAGCAGGGTTGTCGCCAGATCGTCGGCGATGCCTGCCGCCATCCTGGCCATCAGGTCGGCGGTGGCGGGCGCGACCACGACCAGATCGGCCTCGCGGGATAGCTGGATATGCCCCATCTCGACCTCGTCCGTCAGGTCGAAGAGGCTGGTATAGACCTTGTTCTCGCTGAGCGCCGCGAGGGTCAATGGCGTCACGAACTGCTCGCCCGCGCGCGTTAGGACGCAGCGCACGGTCATGTCGGCCTTGCGCAACAGGCGGACAAGCTCGACGCTCTTATAGGCGGCAATGCCGCCGCCGACGATCAGCAGGATGCGGGGCCTGGTCATCTGTCAGAACCCCGTGGTCAACATGTCGAGCGCGCTCATGATCGCATAATGCTCCGCTTCAAGATTGGCCACCGGGCGCTGCAGGCGATCGAGCGGGATCGCAAAGATCAGATGCGTCGCCATCACCAGGGTTTGACCGTTGACCGTCAAAAGCGGGTTCAGCCGCGGGATTGGCTCGACTTCCGCGACCGGCATCAACGGCACGACGACGCGCGAAGCCAGATGATCGAGCACGTCCGCCTGACAATCGAGAAGCAGCCCGCGACCGGGGGCGCCGGGATAGACGTCATATCGCGCCATTCAAAGCTGCCGATACTCGTCATAGGGCATCCCGTTCTCGCGAATATAGTCGTTCCAGCTTTCGATCGCGGCGCGATTTTCTTTTTTCCAGGCGGCCTCGCGGGCTTTCTTCACCTCGGCCGCCAACCCCGACTGGCATGCTTCGCTGACATTGATCTCCAGCCGCCGGGCTTCCTCGACCAGTTCGGCGTTCAACGACACATTGGTCGGTTTTTTCGGGCCTTCGAATCGCGCCGGACGGTTCATCGCCATTCTCCTTGCGCATAAGATATGCGCATCGGGTTTCCGAATCAACCGAGCCAGTTCAGCGCCGCGGCCCCGGCCGCCGCGCCGATCAGCGCGGAGAGCGCATAGCGCCACCAGACGCGCCGCTCGCCTCTTTCCCACATCAGCGTGACGTCGGGCAGCGGCGGCGCGGGCGGTGCGGCGCCCTTGCGCGGCAATTGTTCATCGAGACGGCGGATGATGTCGGGGATCAGCGCCAGCGTCCGGCCCTGCTCGCGCAGCCCGTCGGCGAGCGCGGCCTCGGGCCCCAGTTCGTCGCGGATCCACTCCTTCACAAACGGTCCCGACACGTCCCACATGTTGATCCGGGGGTTCAGCATCGTCGCGACGCCTTCGACCATCACCATCGTTTTCTGAAGCAGGAGGAGGTGCGGCTGCGTCTGCATGTCGAAATCGCGCGTGATCGCGAACAGCCCGTCGAGCATCTGCCCGACGCTGAGCTCGCTCACCGGCTTGCCGCGCATCGGTTCGCCGACCGCGCGCAGCGCGGTCGCGAATTCGTCGACATTGTGATAATCGGGCACATATTGCGCCTCGAAATGGATTTCGGCGACGCGACGATAATTGCCGGTCGTCAGCCCATAGAGGATCTCGGCGAGCCAATAGCGCGCCTGGCGGTTGATCCGCCCCATGATGCCGAAATCGACCGCGGCGATCGTCCCGTCGGCCTTCACGAACAAATTGCCCTGGTGCATGTCGGCATGGAAGAACCCCTCGGCAATCGCCTGCCGCAAAAAGGCGTGGACCAGGTTCGCCGCCAGCTTTTCCATGTCATGCCCCGCGGCGACCAGCGCGTCGCGGTCCGAAATCTTGATGCCGTCGATCCAGCTCATCGTCATCACGCGGCTGTTGGTGCGGTCCCAATCGATCGCGGGCACCTCATATTCGGGGATTGCCGCCATTGCATCGGACAGTTCCGACGCGGAGGCCGCTTCGCGCCGCAGGTCGAGCTCGCGCAAGGTCCAGCGGCGGAAATTGGCGATCACCTGCCGCGGGCGCAGCCGCGACGCCTCGCCGCCGAGCGCCTCCAGATGCGCGGCGGCCCATTCATAGGTTTCGATGTCGCGCGCGAACTGCTTGTCGATGCCGGGTCGGCGAATCTTCACCGCGACGCGGCGTCCGTCGGTGGTGACCGCGCGGTGGACCTGTGCGATCGACGCCGACCCGACGGGATCGGGATCGAACTCGCTATAGAGGCTTTCGAGCGGCGCTTCGAAGGTCGCCTCGATCTCCTCCCGGATGCGCGCGAAGGCGACGGGGGGCAGCGCATCCTGCAGGGTGAGCAGGTTGCGCGCGGCTTCCTCGCCGACCAGGTCGGGCCGCGTCGCCAGCGTCTGCCCCAGCTTGACCGCGGCGGGCCCGATCGCCTGAAAGGCGGCGGCATAGTCGGGAATCCGGGGCTGGATCGTGCCGAACCGTGCGATCCGGCACAGCCGCTTGACGCCTGGGGGCGTCGCCGGTGCCGTCTCGATGCCGCGCAGCGCGCCGTGGCGCGCGAGGATGCGGCCCCATTTCAGCAGGCGCAGGATATGGGTGACGGGACGGGTCATTCGGCCGCCGCTCTGCACGTCGCCGCGCCCGCGAACGGGGGAAGCCAGCGGGCGCCGGGGCGATGACCGGTCCCAAGGAGATCGGCCCCTGCCTTCGCAGGGGCGCTCGCGGGACGGTGCCGGCTCACGCCTTCCACCCGCTGTGGATCGCGACGAGTCCGCCGAGGATCGGTTCGACTTTGACCGCGGTGAAACCCGCCTCGCCGATCATCCGGGCGAATTCGGGCATCGGCGGAAAGCGGCGGATCGATTCGATGAGGTAACGATAGCTTTCCTCGTCACCCGCGATCAGCTTGCCGAGCTTCGGCACCAGATGGTGCGAATAGGCGTCATAGGCCTCGGCGAACCCCGGCCATTGGTTGGTCGAAAACTCGAGGCAGAAAAAGCGCCCGCCAAAGCGCAGCACGCGGTGCGCTTCGCTCAGCGCCGCCGGAATGTCGGTGACGTTGCGGATGCCGAAAGCGATCGTATAGGCGTCGAAAAAGCGATCCGGGAATGTCAGCTTTTCGGCATTCTGTTCGGACCAGACCAGACTGTCGATACCGCGCGCCGCCGCCCGTTCCATTCCCACGCCCAGCATGTCGGGGTTGATGTCCGCGACCGTGATGTTCGCCCCCGACGGCTCCATGCGAAAGGCGATGTCGCCCGTGCCGCCCGCCATGTCGAGGATCGCCTCGCCCGCGCGCGGCTTGACGCGGCGCACGAAACGGTCCTTCCACAATCGGTGCATCCCGCCCGACATCGCGTCATTCATGATGTCATATTTGCGCGCGACACGGCTGAACACCTCGCCGACCATCGCGGTCTTCGCGCCCGCGGGAACCTGCTCATAGCCAAAGCTGACGGTATCGGGAGTGGCCATCGTTTGCGCGCCTTTTACGGGGGAGGTCATCTGGTGCGTCGGCCTTTAGCCAAGCCTTGCCGCGCAAGCAAATGGCGCGTAGCGGGGCAAGCCTGATGCCCGAACTTCCCGAAGTCGAAACCACCGTGCGCGGCCTTGTCCCCTTTCTCGAAGGACAACGGCTGGCCGCCGTCACCACCTTCCGCCCCGACCTTCGCCGCCCCTTTCCCGTTGACCTCGCGCAGCGGCTGACGGGTGCGACCGTGACCAGGCTTTCGCGCCGCGCCAAATATGGCATCGTCTCGACCGACCGCGACGATCATATGATCTTTCACCTCGGCATGTCGGGACGCTGGCGGACCGAGGGCGGCGAGCCCGGCAAGCACGACCATCTGCTCCTCGAAACCGGCGCGGGGCACCGGCTCTTTCTCCACGACCCGCGGCGCTTCGGCTCGATCGATCTGGTCGCGGGCGATCCGCTGGCCAGCTTTGCGGCCTTCGTGACGCTCGGCCCCGAACCGCTGTCGGACGATTTCGACGCGGCCTTGCTGGCACGGGCGTTCGCGGCGCGCCGGGCGCCGGTGAAGGCGATGCTGCTCGACCAGAATGTCGTCGCGGGGCTCGGCAACATCTATGTCTGCGAGGCGCTCAACATGGCGCGCATTTCGCCGCTGATGCCCGCCGCCGGTGTGCCCAAGGCCAAACTTGCCGCGCTCGTGTCCGCGATCAGGGCGGTGCTCACCGCCGCGATCGCTGCTGGCGGATCGACGCTGCGCGATTTTTTGAGCCCCGATGGCGACCTTGGTTATTTCGCAAAGGACTGGCGCGTCTATGGCCGCGAGGGCGAGGCTTGCGAATGCGGCGGCGCGATCGTTCGCGTCGTGCAGTCGGGTCGCTCGACCTTTTACTGCCGCAAATGCCAGCGATGAGGCGGGATATTCGCCGCAAGACCATTGACCAAATCGCCCTTCATCGCTATGCGCGCACCCTTCGAGCAGGGTCCGGACGTCCGGAACCGGCTGCATCCGGACATTGATTCGCTGCTCCGCGCGCGATTCGGCTGCTCCGATGCGGCTGCGCTCCGACCATGTTGACCGTTTGAAAGACTAGAGGAATTTATGGCCAATACGCCGCAGGCAAAAAAGCGCATCCGCCGCAACCAGGCGCGTGCCGTCGTGAACAAGAATCGCGTCTCGCGCATTCGCACGCTCGTCAAGAAGGTCGAAGCTGCCGTCGCCGCGGGCGACAAGGACGCCGCCGCGACCGCGCTGAAGGCGGCGCAGCCCGAAATGGCGCGCGGCGTTGCCAAGGGCGTGCTGCACAAGAACACGGTCGCGCGCAAATATTCGCGCCTGACCAAGAGCGTGAACGCGATCGCCTGATTTCATCTGTCCCGAAAGGGAACAAAAAGAACCCGTCGGCTTCGCGCCCGCGGGTCCTTTTTTGCGTCCGCTATTGTGACGTCGCGGTGGCAATAGTGTTGCAGCGCGGTAAGTCGCGGAATTACTGCGATTCGTTGCGAAGGCTCGCGAGTTGCTATTGTAAAATCTTGAAAATGAAGCGAAAAAATACCCGCTGGCGCGATTCCGCGAGCCAAGGCGAGTCAAGATTTTTATTTCAGTATTTTTACACAGACGCCCCTTGATCGACTCGGCGCGCCTTGCCTAGACAGGTGCGTCGTCGGCCTTCGCCGGCGGCCGCCACATCGAC